>NZ_JBMGUV010000052.1:0-25652 GCF_049058285.1 Lysinibacillus sp. UGB7 | reverse complement strand
TTAAATAGAGTTTCAAGATACAAGCAATTCGAAAAAGCAATTAAGAGAAGGAAGAAGCGTACCCTAGTACGTGACTGACTGAACGAATGAAGCTGACAAAGAAATGTGCTGTATATTGAAGGTCTACAAGGGTTTCAAGATACGAGTTGTTCGAGGAAGCAATTGAGAGAAGGAAGAAGCGTACCCTAGTACGTGACTGACTGAACGAATGAAGCTGACAAAGAAATACGATGTATATTGAAAGCCGATAATAGTCTAGTGATGATGGCAAAGAGGTCACACCCGTTCCCATACCGAACACGGAAGTTAAGCTCTTTAGCGCCGATGGTAGTTGGGGGCTTCCCCCTGTGAGAGTAGGACATCGCTAGGCGCAAAAAGTCGCTGCTGATACACTCAGTAGTGGCTTTTTTTAATATACATATAATTTGCCACTATATTGCTTGTTTACTTTTGTTTTTAAAAATTTTATATAAAGGCTTTTCTACACAATTTTGTGAGATTTTAGCCATCAACATAAAAAGGAGACATATCAACGTAAGAACCTTGTTGATATGTCTCTTTAGATATTTTAAACAGTTATTGCTCGAAGCTCAACACGACGAATTTTACCTGATGTTGTTTTTGGAAGCTCATCTAAAAAGACAATACTACGAGGGTATTTATAAGGCGCTGTTAACGCTTTAACATGCTCCTGTAATTCTTTAGTTATTTCATCCTCATCACGGTTTCTGAACCCTTCACGTAAGATTACAAACGCTTTAACAATATGGCCCCTTATTTCATCTGGAGCTGCTACTACAGCACATTCCTGTACAGCCTCATGTTTGTTTAAAGCATCTTCAACTTCAAATGGCCCAATTGTATAACCTGAAGAAATAATAATATCATCACCGCGACCTTCAAACCAGAAGTAGCCATCCTCGTCGCATTTTGCTTGGTCACCTGTAATGTACCAATCACCGCGGAAGGCAGCATGTGTGCGCTCAGGTTCACGATAATACTCTTTAAATAATGCTGGAGACGATTTGTGCACAGCAATATCTCCAACTTCTCCAACAGATGCTTCAATACCTTCATGGTCAATAATTCGCACAATATTACCAGGTGTTGGAATACCCATAGAGCCAGGTCGTAATTCGGTATTTTCGAGAGTGCCAATCAGTAGCGTGTTTTCTGTTTGTCCATAGCCATCACGTACTTTAAGCCCAAAGTTTTGCATAAATATTTCAATTACAGGACGATTTAATGGTTCCCCAGCGGAAACCGCACTTCGTAAAGCAGATAGCTCATACTCTTTCAGACTATCAATCTTCGACATTATGCGGTATTCAGTTGGTGTACAACAAAGGACATTTACCTTCTCATCTTGAATGAGCTGAAGATACGTTTTTGGATCAAAACCGCCATGATATACGAATGCTGTTGCTCCTAGCATAATTGTTGATAAGAATGGGCTCCAAATCCACTTTTGCCAGCCTGGAGCCGCTGTTGCCCATACTAAGTCGCCTTCACGTACGCATAGCCATTGAGAAGCCGCTGTTCGAATATGTGCATATCCCCAGCCATGTGAATGAACTACACCCTTAGGCTTACCTGTTGTACCTGAAGTGTAAGAAAGAAATGCCATATCGTCTCGTTTTGTTACTACTGCTGTAAATATTGCAGGTTGAGTGCTTGCTAATTCATCTAAAGAAGTCCAATTTCCAGTAGCGTTGCCAATGACTAACTTGTTATTTAAAGCGTATACTGTTGAAGTTATGCGGTCTACCTCACTAGTAAAAGTTTCATATGCAATAACTGCCCTTGCAGAAGAATGTTCCATACGATATTCTAAATCACTTGCACGTAACATCTCCGAACACGAAATAGGAACGATTCCCGCCTTTAAACAGCCAAGAAACACGAAATATGCTTCTGGTAGGCGTGGAATAATGACCAATACGCGGTCACCTTTTTGAAGCCCCTTCTTCGTGAAAGCATTTGCGTATTGATTCATTTTTTGAATAAGATCAGCATAAGAAATGTCACGACGTTGTTGTTGAGCATCTAGCCAACGTATTGCCTGGCGGTCACTATCTTGGGAAAATTTTTCTAATTCCTCTGTGATGTTATAAAGTTCTGGTGCGATTAAATCATTTGTTACCATATGAACATTCCTCCCCAAAACAAATTTAATTGAAAATTCTTGAAACTATTTATATTTTAACAATTGCAATAATATACAGCAAGAATATTTGATACATAAAATAGAAATATTAGATTTATTAGAGAACTATCAGGCGTTTGAGTAATGGGAATAACGGCTTCTATAATTAATATAAAAATTTTTATTAAAAAGGATTGCATAATTTACAATCCTTGCTATAATAATAAATGTGCTTAAGAGGTTGTTGAAAACAACTAAATAGTATTGTTCCGAAGTAGCTCAGTTGGTAGTAGCACCTGACTGTTAATCAGGTTGTCGCAGGTTCGAGTCCTGCCTTCGGAGCCATTTTTTTGCCCATTTTTAAGATAATATAATTTTTTTAAAAAAATTATCGAAAAAGGGTTGCATCATAAAAGAAATGATGTTAATATAAATCTTGTCTTGTTTGAGACATTAATAAATGGCCCCTTGGTCAAGCGGTTAAGACACCGCCCTTTCACGGCGGTAACACGGGTTCGAATCCCGTAGGGGTCACCATTTCCTAAGCGTTGTAGTAATGCAAAGGCTTAAAAAGAATAAATAAACTGTGAAGAAATTACACCTGTCTCTATGGAGGATTAGCTCAGCTGGGAGAGCATCTGCCTTACAAGCAGAGGGTCGGCGGTTCGAGCCCGTCATCCTCCACCATATAGTGTTTATTTCGGAGGGGTAGCGAAGTGGCTAAACGCGGCGGACTGTAAATCCGCTCCTTAGGGTTCGGCGGTTCGAATCCGTCCCCCTCCACCAGTTTTATTTTGAATGTTTGGGGTATAGCCAAGCGGTAAGGCAACGGATTTTGATTCCGTCATGCCCTGGTTCGAATCCAGGTACCCCAGCCATTTTCTTTTATGAGCCATTAGCTCAGTTGGTAGAGCATCTGACTTTTAATCAGAGGGTCGAAGGTTCGAGTCCTTCATGGCTCACTTTTCTATAATAAATATTTAAAAGTGTAACATTAACTACATATACTAATCTCTTACTGAAAACAGTAGGAGATTTTTTTTGCCTTCTTTATGTGTATAAAAATACAAAAATGTGTTGGGTTGAGCCAAGGGTATCATAGGCTTTACAATAGTTATATAACACATAGGGGGTATAAAATAATGAATAAACTTAGTATTTCAATTATTGGGGTGCCGACAGATTACGGACAAACACGTAGAGGAGTAGATATGGGACCAAGTGCCATTCGCTATGCAGGCATTGTTGATCGTTTAGAGGCGATTGGTCATGAGGTACAGGATCAGGGAGATATCCGTGTAAATCAAAAACAAGAAATTCCGCTTATTGATAAGCAGCTGTTAAATTTAGAAGAGGTTGTAGATATAAGTACTACTTTAGCAGACAGAGTAAATGAAGCAGTTGAACAGAAGAAGTTTCCACTTGTATTTGGTGGTGATCATAGCATTGCAATCGGCACGCTAGCAGGACTTGGGGAACATTATAAAAACTTAGGTGTTATCTGGTACGATGCACATGCAGATTTAAACACGCCAGATACAACACCATCGGGTAATATCCATGGGATGCCGCTAGCTGTTAGTATTGGTTTAGGACATGAACGGCTTGTGCAAATTCGAAACTATGCACCGAAAATTAAACCTGAAAATGTCATTATTATTGGAGCTCGTTCAGTAGATCCTGGAGAACGTGAACTGATTCGTCAACAAGGGATAAAGGTCTATACAATGCATGAGGTAGACCGACTGGGTATGACTCGTGTAATGGAGGATGCTCTTTCCTATTTAAAAGAACGAAAAGTAGATGGTTTACATCTATCGCTTGATTTAGATGGCCTAGATCCACTTTATACACCAGGAGTAGGAACACCAGTACCAGGTGGTATGACATACCGTGAAAGTCATTTAGCGATGGAAATGTTACAGGAATCTGGTATGCTTACATCTGCAGAATTCGTAGAGGTTAACCCGATATTAGATGAAAAGAATAAAACAGCAAATGTTGCAGTAGCATTAATGGGTTCATTATTTGGTGAGACCCTAGTATAATGAAAATTGTCAAAAAAATCCCTAATTTTGCATCGGATAAAAAATCTTTTGTTATAATTACTTAAAATGAAACTTTTCTTATCGATGGGTCGTATAGTATAAGACAGTTGTAAAGGTGGAGAAATTAACACAATGGATGCGTTAGTAAATAATAGAATAAAACAAGTGCTTAAAGGCGATCAAAACGCATTTGCCGATATTGTGAGTCTCTATCAGCACAAACTGTACCAAGTATGCTATCGAATGTTAGGCAATAAACAAGAAGCAGAGGATATTGCACAAGAAGCGTTTGTACGTGCCTACATGAACCTGCATACATTTGATCAAAAAAGAAAATTTTCGACATGGCTTTATCGCATAGCGACGAATCTCTGCATAGACCGTATCCGAAAGAAGAAACCCGATTATTATTTAGATGCGGAAGTAGCTGGTACTGAAGGGCTTGATATGTATTCCCAAATTGCAGCAGACGACCAGTTACCAGAGGAACAGCTAGAACAGATGGAGCTACAAGATCGCATTCAATATGAGATTGGACGTTTGCCGGATAAATATCGTTCAGTTATAGTATTGAAATATATTGAAGAATTATCGTTACAGGAAATTAGTGAGATTTTGGATATGCCTCTTGGAACGGTGAAAACGAGAATTCACCGCGGACGTGAAGCATTACGAAAGCAATTAAACAATCTGTAGGAGGGGGAGCATCATGAATATTTGTCCAGAGCATATTATAGACTATATGCATGATTATTTAGACGGTGACATTAGTCGTGAGCATGAGCAAGAGTTGAAACAGCATTTGCATTCATGTGGTGATTGCAAACAACTGATGCAGGAATTGAGTGAAACGATCGCCTTTGTGAAGAGTGCTTCCCATATTACAGCACCTCCGCATTTTGAAGCTGCAGTGATGGCTCGTTTACCCAAACCTAAAAGTCGTGTAGGCATGCAAAAATGGATTCGTCGTCACCCGCTCTTTGTGGCAGCGGCTGTTTTCTGTCTATTTATGAGCGCAACTTTACTTGGAAGCTTCATGGATGACCAACATTTCTCTGTTACGAAACAGCCGAATCTAGTTGTCGATGGGCAAACGGTCATTGTACCGAAAGGTGAAGTCGTCAAAGGAGATATCGTTGTAAAAAATGGCGATTTAATTGTTGAGGGGCAAGTAGATGGCAATGTCACTATTATTAATGGTCAGTACATGGCATCCTCGGCAGTGGTTACTGGCCAAATAGAAGAAATTGACCAAGCATTTGAATGGCTATGGTATACCATTAAAAATTCAGTTAAAGATGCTCTGGCATTTGAAGATAAAGAAACTAAATAACACTCTATACGTCCTACATGATAGTGCACGTGAGAGGCTGAAAAGTCTACTCTTTTTGAGTAGACTTTTTAATTGAAAAAAGTTACATTTGATAAGAGTGTGCTATACTTAAATGTGTATGGATTCGCAATGAAAAGTGGGGGATGCCACGTGCAAATAATCGAACAATTCACGGATTTGACACCAGTGAACATTGTTATTAATTTCATAGATGTACTGCTCGTTTGGTACGTTGTTTATAAAGTCTTAACCCTCATTAAAGGTACGAAGGCTGTCCAATTATTAAAAGGAATTTTCGTAATTATTATTGCGCGTATCGCAACAGACTTTTTAGGGTTAGAAACATTAGGGTGGATGCTAAAACAAGTGATCGAATTCGGTTTCTTGGCGATTATTATTATCTTCCAACCTGAAATCCGACGTGGACTTGAACAAATTGGACGAGGAAAGCTATTCCAACGTTCGATAAGTCAAGAAGAAGAAGAGAAGACAAGGCTTATCGAGGCTATGAAGAAATCCGTTAGTTATATGGCCAAACGTCGTATTGGTGCGTTAATTTCTATTGAAAAAGAAACGGGACTGAATGAATATATTGAAACTGGAATAGGCCTAAATGCTGAAATTTCGTCTGAACTACTCATTAACATTTTTATACCAAATACACCACTTCACGATGGAGCGGTTATTATGCAGAAGGATAAGGTAACGGCAGCGGCCTGTTATTTACCACTTTCTGAAAGCCCATTTATTTCGAAAGAGCTTGGTACACGCCACCGTGCGGCACTTGGCTTAAGTGAAGTGACAGATGCCATTACGATTGTCGTATCGGAAGAAACAGGAGCAATTAGTATTACATTAAACGGTAATCTACATCGCAACCTTTCTCTAGAGGAATTCGAAACACTGTTACGTAGAATGTGGTTCGGATCAGTACAAGAATCGAATACAGCCTCTAAGTTGACTTGGAGGGGGAAAAAGAATGGATAAAATGATGGATAGCCCTTGGGTGTTACGAATCATCGCACTTTTTCTAGCCTGTTTACTATTTTTCTCTGTTCGTACTGAGTTATCTTCAACAAACAAAACGACAACAAACGAACAGATGGAAGTGATTCGTGATGTACCCGTAGATGTTTTTTATGATGATGATAGTCTTATTGTAACGGGTATACCAAAAACGGTTAATGTCACAATTAAGGGACCAATGCAAATTGTTTTAAGAACAAAAGCAGTAAAGGATTTCTCGATATTTGTAGACTTAAATCACTTATTAATGGGTGAGCATAACGTAAAGCTGCAATACGAAAATATCTCTGATAAGCTACAAGTTACATTAGACCCAGCAACAATCAATGTGAATATTGAAGAAAAAGTCACGCAGGAATTCCGTGTTGATCCGGAGATGAATAACCGTTTAATTGACGAAGGTTATATATTAAAGGGCATGACTGCAAACCCAGCAACAGTATATGTCACTGGTGCAAAAAGCGCCGTTGAGAGCATAAGCTATGTTAAGGCGACTGTCACTGGTGAGCAGGGGTTAAATCAATCTTTCACTCAAGAAGCGGCAGTGAAAGTATTAGATCGAGATTTAAATAAATTGGACGTGACTATAGAGCCAGAAAGCGTTAAGGTACAAGTTGATATTGCAGAATATAGTAAAGAACTACCTGTTACGATGAATGAAATAGGTAAAGTACCAGATGGCGTAACTATTAATAATTTGACGCTGGATACTACAGCGATGAAAGTATATGGTAAAAAGTCAATTATTGATGTCCTAACCGAAGTGTTGATAGATGTGGACCTATCAAAAATTACCGAATCAAAAACATATGAATTTGATGTAAAATTACCAGAGGGTGCGACAAAAGTATCGCAACAAACGATAAAAGTTAAAGCAGATGTTACGAAGGTGGAAAAGGAAAGTAAGGAGGCTAAGGAAGATAAGGAATCTACGCCTAATTCAAACCCAGAGCCGAACCCAGAGCCTAATCCTAATCCTGAAGAAACTGAACCAACTACGAATACAGAAGATATTGATTCTTAAACAATAACTGACTATAATTTTAATTTGACTCAGTGATAACACCTGAGCAATCAATACCCTATTGGCTGAGTCCGCTAGGTGATGTCGTAGATTCATATCTAGACACATAGTTTATTTATACGGAATGCGACAAAGTGTGTTATACATGATTAAGAAACGACAGTAGCAGAGGGACTATGCATGGGAGTGTCATGTGCAGTTACGTTGGGGTGTAATTAATAGTTACTAGCAAATGAACGAAAATAGACTTTTCCAAAAGTAAGCAGACGAGCCGTCTAATGTCTACAAGAGACAAGCATGATATAGATCGTCCTGCATTGAAGGAGAGAACAATTAGAATGGGTAAATATTTTGGAACAGATGGCGTCCGTGGCGTCGCGAATAGTGAATTAACACCGGAATTTGCATTTAAACTAGGTCGCGTAGGTGGCTATGTTTTAACAAAAGATGCAACGGAACGTCCAAAGGTATTAATTGGTCGTGACACACGTATTTCAGGTGAAATGCTTGAAGGTGCACTTGTAGCTGGTCTATTATCGATTGGCGTAGAGGCGATGCGCCTTGGTGTTATTTCAACACCAGGTGTCGCTTATCTATCTCGAATTATGAGTGCAGATGCAGGCGTCATGATTTCAGCTTCGCATAACCCAGTTGCCGACAATGGTATTAAATTCTTCGGTCCTGATGGTTTCAAGCTAACAGATGCGCAAGAAGCAGAAATCGAAGCAATTCTTGATGCAGAAGTAGATACATTGCCACGTCCAATTGGAGCTAATTTAGGCTCTGTAAGTGACTATTTCGAAGGTGGTCAAAAATATATTCAATACTTAAAACAAACAGTAGATGAAGAATTTGATGGCATACATGTGGCATTAGACTGTGCGCATGGGGCAACATCTGCCCTTGCCACACATTTATTTGCTGATTTAGAAGCAGACATTTCAACAATGGGTGCTTCACCAACAGGCTTAAATATTAATGAAGGCGTTGGTTCCACACATCCAGAGGGCTTAGCTGCCTTTGTAACAGAAAAGGGTGCAGATGTTGGATTAGCATTTGATGGTGATGGTGATCGTTTAATCGCGGTCGATGAAAGCGGTAAAATCGTTGATGGTGACCAAATTATGTTCATCATCGGTAAACATTTGAATGCAGTTGGTCGCTTGAAAAAGCAAACAATTGTCTCAACGGTTATGAGTAACATGGGCTTCTATAAAGCGGTTGGTGAACACGGTATGCAAAGTGTTCAAACAGCTGTAGGTGACCGCTATGTCGTTGAAGAAATGCGTGCAAATGATTACAACTTAGGTGGCGAACAATCAGGTCATATAGTTTTCCTAGACTTCAATACAACTGGTGATGGTTTGTTAACAGGGATTCAACTCGTTAATATTATGAAAGCTACAGGTAAAAAGCTTTCTGAGCTTGCATCAGAAATGACAATTTTCCCACAGCGTTTAGTAAACGTGCGTGTAACAGACAAGCATGCTGTAACAGAAAATGCTAAGGTTGCTGCCGTTATTGCTGAAGTCGAGGCTGAAATGGCTGGCAACGGTCGAATTTTAGTCCGTCCTTCTGGTACAGAGCCACTTGTGCGTGTAATGGTGGAAGCTGCTACAGAAGCAGATTGCGAACGTTATGTAGAGCGCATTGCAGATGTTGTACGTGCTGAAATGGGTTTAACAGAATAATAAACATAGAAACTCGATTTCCGTTAGCAGGAGGTCGAGTTTTTTGCTTTTAGACGGGAAACAATTCGTTGAGGTAATTCCCACTTTAACACAATATCCATGTTTGAAATGTACGACAACGGGAACAGTAGTAAAGAGTCACAATAACAAGGAGTGTTGTATTGATATGGCTATAATTGCTACAGTAATTACGGATATGTTCGAGGATAGTGAATATACGAGCCCTAAAGCAGCATTAGAAGTGGCAGGTCATGAGCTTATAACAATTGATACGGAAGCAAATAAGGAAGTTAAAGGCAAGCATGGAGAAAAAGTAAAAATTGATAAAGGTATTGCTGAGGTTAAAGCCTCTGAATTCGATGCATTGTTCATCCCAGGTGGTTTTTCACCGGATATATTACGAGCAGATGATCGTGTGGTGGCATTTGTAAAGGAATTTATGGATGACATGAAGCCAACCTTTGCAATTTGTCATGGGCCTCAGCTACTCATTACAGCAAAAACATTGCATGGTCGTGACGCAACAGGCTACAAGTCCATTCGAGTGGACTTAGAAAATGCCGGCGCGATCTTCCACGATGAAGAAGTATTTGTTTGTCAAAAGCAATTAGTAACAAGTCGCACACCAGATGACTTACCAGCATTTAATCGAGAAATAGTAAAATTACTTGCCGATAAAGAAAACTAAGTTTAACTAGGCACAAGCAACAACTTGCTTGTGCCTTTTTTTGGTTGAGAACGAAAGCTATTGAGCTCATTTCTAGCATCGCTTTAGGAATACGCTAACACGCTATTTCCTAGATTTCGCTATAGTAGGCATAGTGTATCTAAAGAAAATCATTGCCCGAGTACAGATTTTCAGCAATATATTTTTAATGAGCGTATATAAAAATTTCTTTATAGCACATGGTTTGTCTACATTTTTGTCACGAAAAAAGAGCTTGAGTAGGAATTTTTTATAACGAAAATTTGACTGATAGCATATGATTGAGTATTATGGAGAAGTTGAAGATGAGGTTAGGCCTTATCTTTTAACGAGCGTATAAGGAGGGAAGAAAGCGCAAAATCGGAAAACAATTATAGCGCCTGAGCTGAAGAAATTGGACGGACACATCTTCAGCAGACGAGGTGGAGGTTTATCGAAAATTCGGCGGATGCCTCCCAATCGACATACCCGATTGTCATTTTTCATTTTGAAAGCATTTGAGTGATTGAATGTACAGAAAATGGAGAAGGTATAGTTACAGCGATAGATAAATAGGAATACTTCACGTATCGAAGCGGAGCACTATTCAGCTGGCTGAGTAGTACAATCATGTGCGCGTATTTGTATGCTTTTTTTATAAAAAATAAAGCACAACATATACGTCCACGTGAAAATTTCGATAGGTTGAGGTCTAGTTTGTCATTGCGTTAAATTGACAATATCGGAGGATAATAAATTATGTGTGGAATTGTAGGATATATTGGTGAAGTAGATGCAAAGGAAATATTATTAAAAGGTTTAGAGAAACTAGAATACCGTGGCTATGACTCTGCGGGTATTGCTGTACGTAATGAAGAGGGCGTTACCATCTTCAAGGAAAAAGGCCGTATTGCAGACTTACGTGAAGCAGTGGACGAGGATGTAGCAGCGAAAATCGGTATTGGTCATACTCGTTGGGCAACTCATGGTGTACCTAATCGTTTAAATGCACACCCTCATCAAAGTGCATCAGGGCGTTTTACACTTGTGCATAACGGTGTAATTGAAAACTATCACTTATTACAAAAAACGTATTTAAAAGGTATTCCGATGAAATCGGATACAGATACAGAAGTCATCGTGCAATTAGTAGAGTTATTTGTGAAAGATGGGCTGGAAACGGCTGAAGCATTCCGTAAAACATTATCTTTATTACACGGCTCTTACGCTCTAGCACTACTTGATGCAGAAACGGCTGACACAATTTTTGTAGCGAAAAACAAATCACCACTTCTTGTAGGTGTGGGCGAAGACTTTAATGTTGTAGCATCAGATGCAATGGCCATGCTACAAGTAACAGATCAATTTGTAGAATTACACGATAAAGAAGTCGTGATTGTACACAAAGGAAGCGTTCAAATTACAAAACTAGATGGCACTGTAGTAGAGCGTGCACCATACACAGCAGAGCTTGATATGAGCGATATTGAAAAAGGTACGTACCCTCACTACATGTTAAAAGAAATGGATGAGCAACCAACTGTCATCCGTAAAATTATTCAAGCCTATGAAAGCGAAACTGGGGATTTAGCAATTGATACAACGATTTTACAAGCATTACAAGACGCCGACCGCTTATACATTATTGCAGCTGGCACAAGCTACCATGCTGGTTTAATCGGTAAACAATATTTCGAAAAAATGGCAGGTATCCCAGTAGAAGTTCACATTTCAAGTGAATTTGGCTACAATATGCCATTACTTTCTGAAAAACCATTGTTTATCTTCATTACCCAATCAGGTGAAACAGCAGATAGCCGTCAAGTGCTTGTGAAAATTAAAGAGTTTGGCTACCCGACGTTAACAATTACAAACGTACCGGGCTCAACACTGTCACGTGAAGCCGACCATACTTTGTTACTACACGCAGGCCCAGAAATTGCGGTAGCTTCAACAAAAGCTTACGTAGCACAAGTAGCTGTACTTGCTGTAGCAGCCTATGTCACTGCCAAGGCAAATGGCAGAGGATTAGAATTCGATTTAAAACAAGAACTTGCGATTGCAGCAAACGGTATCCAAACAATTATTGATTCGAAAGATGTGCTAGAAGATATTGCAGAGGATTACTTAAAAATTGCACGTAATGCCTTCTTCATAGGCCGTAACATTGATTTCTGTGTTAGCCTTGAAGGTGCTTTGAAGCTTAAAGAAATCTCCTACATCCAAGCGGAAGGTTTCGCAGGCGGCGAGCTAAAACACGGTACGATTGCTTTGATTGAAGAAGGTACGCCTGTGTTTGCTCTTGTGACGCAGGAAGCGGTATCGCTAAACATTCGTGGGAATGTCAAAGAGGTAGCTGCACGTGGAGCCTATCCATGTATTATTGCAATGGCTGGGGTAGACGAAGACGGTGACCGTTTAGTAATTCCACATGTAAATGAATTATTAACACCGCTTGTATCGGTAGTACCATTACAACTAATCAGTTATTATGCAGCTTTACACCGTCGCTGTGACGTTGATAAACCACGTAACTTAGCTAAATCAGTGACTGTGGAATAAGCTTACTTTTAAAATGCAGTTGTGTGTTGATTTGAAATAAAGTCGTACCGTTTATAAAAAAGATGTACCGTTTAAAATAAAGTTATACCGTTTGTAAAAAAGTTGCACCGTTTTACCCCTTTGGATAATATTAATCTAAAGGGGTGTTTTTATGTCAAAACGAACTAGAACATCTAAAGCCGAAAAGTGGATTAAAGAAGGTCGAGGCTCTGGAGTTGGAGTGGATTATAAACCATGGTTAAACATTCAAGATGTGTCTTCGAAAGGTCGGTCTACACGTTTAAAAGGTATTAAAACAAATAGACAGCATGAATTTCTATCAGATTTGGAACGAAATTACTTTTATTTAACTGAATATTCGGATTCTGTTGTTGATATTCGAGAACAATTTCCTTTATTGCCGTTGGAAGAAACAATTGTCATTGCAGATGAATTAGGTCTTAAACATCCTACAGACCCAAAAACAAATGAGCCAGTTGTGATGACAACGGATTTTTTATTAACAGTAGATAAAGGTGAAGGTTTAGCAGAAATCGCAAGAACCCTCAAGATGAAAGACGAGCTTTTAAAGGAGCGAGTTATTGAGAAATTTGAAATAGAACGGGTTTACTGGGAACGTCGACAAGTTGATTGGGGCATTGTAACCGAGTTAGAGATTTCTAAAGAAATGGCTCGGAATATTAGTTATATTCATGACTATTACGATATTCAACAATATGATGCTTTTCAAAATATAAGTTCTCAGCATATTGAAGATTTAGCAATGGCATTGTTACAAAGAATATTAAACGAAAGCCAATGTATTAGAGAAATTACTAATGTATTTGATAAAGAGACACATATGCCTTTGGGAAGTGGTATGACGCTATTTTATCATTTACTTTCGCAGAAAATTATTCGGGTAGATATGCTAGAGCTGTTAAACGTAGAACAACCTATTGTTATCCAATCAATTGATGAAAGCAAGTTGAAGAAGGTGAAATACGGATGATTTATATTAACCAAGTGCTTCAATCTGTAAAAGATTCAACACGTATTCGTATTATAGAAATTGAAGAATCTTATGTATATATCGTTAATATCGACGCCAACACATCGATGCCTAAAAAGGAGCTGTATTCTTCGCTAATAACGGATATAGAACAAAAAGAATGGCTTATTATAACTGATCCTTTTGCGCGTGGTGTAGCGGAAGAAGACTTAACTAAGGTACAAATTCATAAGCGAGATAAAGACTGGGAAATCATTCAAACGTATTGCCTAGAACATATGAATAGTTTGCTTCAGAAGAATGGTAGAGAAGTAAAAATTAAAGAGATAGCTGAAGAATTGAATGTTACACCAACGAAGGTCAAAAAATTACTTAGTCGTTATTGGCAGCGTGGCATGAATAAAAATGCAATGTTACCCGATTATGCAAACTCAGGCGGTCGAGGAAAAACTAAAAAGCTAAGTCATGATAAAGTTGGTCGTCCACGTAGAGTAACTATAAACGGTGAATATCGAAGTGGCATTAATATAACTGATGAGATTAAAACACAGTTTGATCATGCCATTAATAAATATTACCGCAAATCTAATAATTATTCTTTAAAAGATGTGTATCATTTTATTTTGCGAGATTTTTATTCAGATCGCTACAAAGAAAACGGAGAGATACAATATCGTATTTGGGAATCAAATCGTATTCCATCCTATCATCAATTTTACTACTGGTTCAAAAAGATTGAAGATCCAAAGAAAGATATAGAATTCCGTAAAAGTGCTAAGGAATATGAGTTAAAGCACCGTCCAATTATAAGTAATTCCAAAGTAGAAACGAATGGACCTGGGACGCGTTTTCAAGTTGATGCAACAATTGCAGATATATATTTAGTTAGCTCTTTTGATGTAAATCGAATTATTGGAAGACCTGTTGTTTACGCAATAGTTGATGTATATTCACGAATCGTCACAGGAATATATGTAGGTTTAGAAGGCCCATCATGGTTAGGTGCAATGATGGCTTTAGATAATATGGTTGCCGATAAGGTTGAATTTTGTAAGCAATATGATATTGAGGTTACCAAGGAGCAATGGCCGACCAATCATCTACCGGAAATTATTATTGCAGATCGAGGCGAATTTGAAGGTTATGCAGTAGCTGGTCTTATTAATAATCTAAATATCAAAATTGAAAATACAACAGCTTATCGAGGAGATTTAAAAGGTATTGTTGAGCGCAAATTCCGTACGATTAATGGCAAAGTGAAACAAAAAGCGCCAGGTGCTATCCAAAAAGAATATCGAGAGCGAGGAGACAGGGATTACAGGCTAGATGCTACGTTCAACTTAAAAGAGTTTACTGCATTAATCATTACAATGGTATTGCATCACAACCATAAAATCATCGATAAATATCCAATGGAAAAAGAAATGATTACAGATAGTTTAGTACCAACGCCTATTAACCTCTGGAATTGGGGCATCCAC
Source organism: Lysinibacillus sp. UGB7 (assembly GCF_049058285.1). NCBI lineage: Bacteria > Bacillati > Bacillota > Bacilli > Caryophanales > Bacillaceae > Lysinibacillus > Lysinibacillus sp. UGB7. The sequence goes on along the minus strand of NZ_JBMGUV010000052.1, from coordinate 10,665 downwards.
AATCGAAAAGGTCGTCTTCGTACAGTAGATAGAAATATTTTGCGCTTAAATGTGCTACCCCGTGGTAAAGCAACTATTTCGAGAGCAGGCATTAAATTTAAAAATTTACTGTATGGTTCAAAGCGAGCGATTGAAGAACAATGGTATGCAAAGTTGAAAAACAAAAGTATTGATATTGCGTATGATCCACGTCATTTAGACAAAATTTATATTCCGAATGATAACGGATTAGATTATGAAACGTGCATTTTATTAGAGCCAAGTCAGCAATACAAAATGGATTTTCTAGAAGAAGTCGTTTTCCAGCAACAACTACGAAATGAATTAGAGGAAGAGGAACGCTCTAAGCAAGTGCAACTGACAATTAATACAGATACGATGATGGATCAAATTATTAAGGCAGCAGAGCAAAAGAAAAAACAAGCCTTACATCAACCAACAAGTAAAAAACAAAAACTAGCTGCGATTCGAGATAATAAAGCGAATGAAAAACAAGCTAATCGCGAGGAAGAAAAATTTGATTTGTCACCCAATGTAGCTGAACAATCAACAGAAATCATAGATTTTACATCAAGAATAAAACTAGAAGAGCAACCACAAAAGAAATCACCTTCACGTCTTATGGAAAAATTAAAGAGGAAGCGAGATGAGGAATTTGGAAAAGATGAATAATGTAGTCTTAAAAGGAGATATGGAAGAAGCAAGTTATAAGACTCAGATGCTTACTGAATATGCTCATAATCCTTTTATTGAAGCCCTACCGCCAATCTTTGATGAAGATGATGTGTTGGATCGTTTTATGGTGACGCCACGTATTAGTGAACAAGAGAAGAAGAGTGCAGCGAATATTCGTTATCATGTTTTAAAACGTGTGAAAAATTTCATTCAGCCGTTGCCAATCCATTTTGAAGTAGAGCGTCGGTTATCGACTTTGATTCGTCGTGGTTATTTAGCCCGTAATCCGTTAGATAAATTATTCCTTGAACGGATTCGAATATTGCATCACCTACGAGAGGATGAAGAGCAGGCACATCAATATATTGATGAACGCTTAAACCATATTCGTTCAACAGCAGATAGTCTATCGATTATTGGCATCTCAGGAATCGGTAAAACAACCGCAATTGAACGTTTGTTGTTAATGTATCCGCAAGCCATTAAGCATGAATTGTATGAAGGACAGCCTTTTAATCGTACACAGATCGTTTGGCTTAAAATAGACTGTCCGTATGATGGTAGTTTATCGACTTTATGTAAAAGTTTTTTCAAAGCAATTGATGATTTATTAGGTACACGTTATTTAGAGAAATTTGGCTATTTAAATCGTGTTACCTCAACAATGTTATTACACATGACATCACTAGCGAGTATGTATGGGATTGGCGTTCTTGTCATTGATGAAATTCAACATTTGCTACATTCAAAAAATGACCAGGAAGAAATGCTAAATTTCTTTGTGACATTATCAAATACAGTAGGTATACCAACAGTATTAATTGGTACCTCAAAAGCACAACAACTATTTAAAGGAAACTTAATGGCAAATTTCGTTATTTTAGGTGCATCAGCCGGTGGCGTAACATAAATTTTTCCGTTTTTATATTCTGATTTTACGCCAGAAGCGGAAATAACATCATCAATTTTGATGCGCTCGTACCATTGCTTAGGCGATGGAGGAGCCATTTTATACTTTTTCGATGAAACTTCAGCAATAACTTGGTGCTTTTCTCCACCAAACGCATCTGCCCAATCTCCAATAGAACCCGGATTAATCATCGTTACTGTTTGACCGCTAGAACTTTTATAGCGATAGGTATTCCCAATACTTGCATTCGTATTACTGTTGACTATCTCCGTATATCCATCAAAGTACCATTTTGAAACCCCATTTAAATTTGGTGTCACATTAAGTTCAGTCCCTATTGGAACGGATTCATCATCAACGTTGATAGCGGCGAATGCATATGGCGTTAATGTTGAAAAGAAGATAAGTATGGCCAAAAAGGATAGCCATACTTTTCTCCGCATAATTCCATTCATTTATACACTCCTATTGTTGTTTTTCTACATCAATCCAAAAGAATTCCATCCTTTGATTTGTTCCTATTCTAACATTGTAATCCCCAACTTTTTCACTGGATGCATTACCTCTAAATTCACGTTGGGAATAAAGTACATCTTTTTCCAACGCATAGGCTTCTCTAGCTTCTTTAGCTTTCTCATCAATCATTGTGTCTAAAGACGATAATTCGGGAAAAGCAAGTTTGAATAACTGACGAGTTAAGGCAACTGTTTTTTCACTTGTGAAATCTATTGCAAAGCTTACATTATTTGTCTTAGTATTGAGTGAAATTAAGATTTGAGTTGGTAAGAAACCTGGTGGTAATACTCTTACAAAATCAGGCTCCTCTAAAATGATTTCACTGTTAACAGATTTATATTGGAAATCTGTTTGCTTAACATAATCTGCACCTTCTATTAACAATTTTTTGAAACGTGCATTGTTAAAAGCGATCTCTCTCGGTGCCGAACTTTCATCATTGATGTCATATAGCTTTTTGTCGTTTGCTACTACTTTATTGAAATCCTCATAAGACATATCCATGCTTAATTTAGGAATCTCTTTTTCAGGAACTTCAACTGGATTTTCAGTTGATTTCTCATAATTTAAAGCTCGATATAAGAACACTGCATAATGTGCTCTTGATAATGACTCATTCGGTTTGAATGTACCATCATCGTACCCCGTAGTAACACCCGCTTCGAAAAGAGCAGCAATTGCTTTTCCTTCGTCAGACGTTTTCGATACGTCTTTAAAAGTGTGTTGCCCCTTAGCAGTTAAGCCAAAAGCATTTGCTAATACTAATGCCATTTCTCCACGAGTTAAATCTTTCGAAGCATTAAAGTTACCCTTAGAGTCTGCTTTAATAATGCCTGTTTGTTGTAACTGCATGATAGCTTCATAATATGGATGTGATTTCGCAATATCTGTATATTGCTTTAATGATACTTTTGGCGTTAGTGTTTTCACACGTTGAATAAGTACAGCAGCATGTTGGCGACTAATCTTCATATTTGGTTTAAAAGTATTGTCGTCGTAACCAGTGATAATACCTTTATCTCGCATTTGGTGAAGAATATCGTAATAAACATGTGTACTTGGAATGTCTTTGAACGGTGTGCTGTATGTACTTGCAGCATCAACATTTACCGTTGTTGCTGGAATAACTAAAGCCGGTGTTACAACGCCCACAGCAAGTGCAGCTACTAATGTTTTGTTTAATGAATGTCGAATAAAATTTCTTTTCATATTAAACCCTCTTTTCGATATATTTCAGAAAATGTCAATAAATAACCCCTTCCTTATTACACATTATTATACCATATTTTTCCATAATTTGCAACAACCATTGTTATATTATTTTGTATTTATTTCGCATTTTCATACAGAAATACCAAAAAATCATAAAGTTGTACTACGCATGTACTTGTAAAAAAAGAAAAAAACCCCGCTTTAAATAAAAATTAGGTGTGTTTTGACATATTACGTCTTGTACACCATCAATTATCCAAAGCGGGGTTTTCCCGTAGGTTTTTGTATGTAATTTGATAATAATATACTACCATTAAACCTAAATACTAGCAATATAAAAAGTGATACTGTCCTTGTTCATATTTCAACAATCGTAAACGCCTTTCCTTGTTATATGTTTTTGGATAGTTCCGTCAGAAAGTTCCTTTATCAGGCTTTGACTTAATTCAATTAGACTTGTTTCTGAGTGATACCATTGTAATTGTAATTTTGTATCTAACTATCTCCTTACCGTTAGGCTTCGCCCTTCACATGCTTGAAGAACTCATTGGACTGCAACTTTCTCATTCCTTGAGGTGGGGATCTTCTCACTTAAAATGATAAAAAGTACACTAGACCAGCAATGAGCAAACTAATTACTCCAATTACAGCAGAGTATGCTCCGAGTTTTGTTCTAAAACTTCTATGTTCTACAGTCTCTGAATGATAATTTCCTCTTTGGTCACCACCATTTGTCCAAGCTCCAATACTAAGTCCTGAAATAATGATACAAATTACGCCTAAAATAATAAAAAAGTTCAACATTAAAAATCCTCCCATCCAATTTAATTTTCTAATCAGGTTCATCTATTAATAAACAAAAGTAGTACAAACCGTTTGATAGTTTGCACCACTTATGTTTAAAATGTTTTAATTGTTATCTGTTATTTGTTAATTTCAAAGTCCAAACTGAACTAGTTCCACGTTTTAAAGTAACAGTAGTTGTTACTCCGATGAAGTGAACAGCATCAATTGATACAGCAGAGTAATTTGATGGTAGGTTATATGTGAAAGTATTTGATGTAGGATTTTGAGTATATGTAGTATTACTTGATCCTAATGTACTTCCTCCATTTGCGCCATACTTAACAATTCTGTTTGATAAAGAGACGCTACTATCAGAAATATTCCATCCACCATTGACTTTAGTTAATTTTGCATATGTAGTTCCACCTGAAGTTTGAGAAGTTGTATAGTAGAATCGACTATAGGCCTGGACACTAATTGAAGAATCCCAATCTGAGGCACCTGGATCAAATTCCGCAAATGGCGTGATTGAAGATGTTTCATCTTCTAGTACAACATCATTGAAAACAGTTACAACAACAACTTGATCACCAGTTTCATTGTTCTCTTCTAAAATTTGAGCTGTTTTATACTGCTTAGTTTTCATCGTTTCATCAGAATCTACCTCAGAATTGCCTAATTCTCTTAATTGGTAATTAGGTATATCAGTGATTCCGTTCTTCGCATCTTTGTAAGCTTCTTCGATGCTTTTTTCAACACTACTTGCAGCTTTAGCTGAACTTCCACCGACATTAAAGAAAGCAAAAGTGGCATATAAAGCTACTAATCCAAATAAAAATTTCTTCATAAAATTATTTCCTCCTTTTCTTAATATGTATAAATCGTAGCATAAGAGGATAATATTTGTAAATATTATTTTGGTAGAATGTTCTAAAAAGTCGGACTATTAAGAGTACTTAAACGTTGATAAATCTACATTTATGATATATATATTTTTTAAAAAAAGAAAGCATCCACAAAAAACAATCTTAAATTAATATCCAGATAATAGTAATAATATGTTTATTATATTTCGAACCCCTTTTATTTAGTTTAATTACCAACTTTCTTGTTGGGTTTCCTAGTTAGGACTCAAGATTAGATCGTGAATACGAATCGGCAAGGTATTTGAGTGAGGATTGAATCGCAATGCTGTCTATTTCTTTTAACCTAACTAATTCTTTCTTTAGTTGTGTTAATCGAGAAGAACAAAGAACAATCAGTTGTCTTAAGATTTCCCAAAACTCTTTTAGATAGAGTCGACACAGACAAAAAGCGAAAGGGTTTTGGTACTCGTACACAAGCTATTTTTCATTTACTACAAATAGCACTCGAACTGTCCGACAATCGAGATAGCAAGTAAGCCATCCCTTGTTCGAAGGCGATTCATCCCCCACCTCTCCCACCACCGTACGTACGGTTCCGTATACGACTGTTCAATATTCTTCCAATTCTTCAGAACGCACATTCGCATCCTTCTTTTAATCCAGATATCTAATGCCTTAAAGATTTCTATTTAAATATCGGACAAAACAAAGATGCGAAAAACCTTTATCTTCGTGAATAGGATTAACCCGAGTGTAATAGCCATCTTGAAAGAGATGTAAATGCAAGTATCAGCTTGCTAAAACTAGACATATAATTGGTACTATCTATAGAGACAGGGACTGTCCTTAAAGCTTGGTAATATAGTTAGCTAGTAGAAGTATCTAGTTCCAAAGAAGCCCCCATCTCAAACAACCCGTATGGGTATTAAGTGGGGGGTAGTTCGAAGTTACTTAGTCATATGGTTAATTGTGTACTCTATCCCATTTACATCAACCCAAGTATCTTCATAATCAGTTAGTAAAACATGAGAACCATAGACTTCACTAAACGCATAAGCCTTGTGAGCTTCTAATGTAAGCGGCTTTTCTTCATTTACTAGAGGTATACTATTCTTTAACAGTAGGTAGCCTGCAATGAAGCGGATAGGCTCTTTAGAGCTAATGTATTCATGCTTGCCTATCGAGAACCGTTTAACACTTTTGTCACTACTACATTGAATTGCTTTTACCTTGAATTTTTGCCCCTTTTGCAATTTTCGTAAGGTTATACCATTACGACTGCACGCATTCGCTGTTTCTCCTATAACTTCTAGCACTCCGTAATGAATTGAAGGATTTTGGTGAGCAATGCCCTTTACGAAACGCCCTTCAGTTAGTTCAGCAATGTCGTCATTAATGGCCAGTAGTGGATATACGTCTCCAATCTCTACCTTCTCGTCCATACATTTGACTAACGCTCCATTTACCATTTTATAAATGCTAGTGTTTAGGTGAAAAGTTAGTGTAGAAATGGGTAAGTTTGCTTGATTATTTGCTGAAGAATTACTTTTAGTAGCTGTCATTTTGGTGATTCTCCTCTTCTCTGTACAGATAACCGTAGAATACAGCTTAGTCTGTTTATAATTTGTCCTCAATTGTCCATATTGTGAATTGCTTTATATTTTTAACAGCACTCCGAAAAAAGTCTCCCTCTTCAAGCATGTGAAGGGCGAAGCCCAACTGTAAGAGGAAGACTTCTTTCGGTTAGGCTTTTATCTTTGAGTTTTCCACATATCATAGTATAATCAGTCTTATGTTTAGGAAAGGCTGTTATATCAATGGTTTTAGATAGTAATAATCATTCAGTATTCTCAATGTACTACCATCTTGTATTAGTTGTAAAGTATCGCAGGAAAGTTATAAACGATACGATTTCAAATTATTCAAAAGAGATGTTTGAACGTATTGGCGAGAAGTATAATATCTCGCTAGTTGAATGGAATCACGACATTGATCATGTCCATATTTTGTTCAAAGCTCATCCTAATACAGAGTTATCCAAATTCATTAACGCTTACAAAAGTGCAAGTTCTCGACGAATCAAAAAAGATTTCCCACAAGTAAAAAAGGAACTTTGGAAAGAAATGTTTTGGTCAAGAAGTTTTTGCTTATTAACTACTGGTGATTCTCCCATAGATGTAGTCAAAAAGTATATTGAAAATCAAGGGATGAAATGAGGTGATTTGATATGACTAAACATAATAAAGCCTATAAATTTCGACTATTACCAACAACAGAACAGGGCGTTTTGATCTGCAAGACATTCGGTTGTGTACGATTCACGTACAATAAAATGTTAGTGGAACGCAAGGAAACTTATGGAAAATACAAGGAAAATCAAGCAACGCTTAAAAAACAAAAATTCCCTACTCCCGCTAAATACAAAGACGAGTTTCTCTTCCTAAAAGAAGTGGACTCATTAGCATTAGCGAATGCCCAGCTAAATTTACAAACTGCCTATAATAATTTCTTTAATGGTCAAAACGACTTCCCTACGTTCAAAAGTAAAAAAGATAAAAAATCTTATACAACGAATGTCGTCAATGGAAACATAGAGCTTACAAATGGTTATATTAAATTGCCAAAGCTAAAACTGGTCAAAATCAAACAGCATAGGGAAATCCCTGCTGATTATAAAATAAAATCTTGTACTATTTCCATGACAGCTACAGGGAAATACTACGTTTCTGTGCTAACAGAATACGAACAAGATATTAGGCCTAAAACAGTAGAAAATGTAGTTGGCTTAGACTTTTCTATGTCTGAATTGTACGTTAGTAGCGAGAATGAGATAGCCAATTATCCTCGCTATTATCGTCAAATGTTAGACAAGTTAGCAAAAGCTGGGCGCATTCTATCTAAGCGAAAGAAAGGCTCTATTCGTTGGAATAAGCAACGAATAATAGTTGCCGAGCTACATGAAAAAGTAGCGAACCAACGCAAGAACTTCCTTCATCACAAATCAAAAGAGTTAGTTTCCAACTTTGATGCTGTAGTGATAGAAGATTTGAACATGAAAGGCATGTCCCAAGCCTTTCGCTTCCGATACCATCTCGAATAAATCTATTTCCTGAATTGAAATTTGGAACAGAGCTTGTTCTTTTCCAAAGGTTAAACACAGTTTTTTCTAAACTTGAGAAAGAAAGTATCCATAATCAAGAAGCATATTCTAAAACGGTATTAGGTAAATCAGTTCTATTAACTAATGAAGTTATTGGTGAAGAAAGAGTGGATATTCTTTCTTCATATAATAAATCCCATTTAGATGATAGTAATTACAGAGTTTACAGAATGAGTGAAGATGCAATTGATTCAAAAATCGATAATAAATCCATTTTTCTAACAATTTATCCAGAGGATAAAACAGATTATATTTTCAAGAAATTTACTACAGATATTAATTATAGGGATTTCTCAATTTACTACAATCAAGAAGAACAATTGAAAAATGTAAGATTGTTTAAGGGTAAAGGCCAAGGAATAAAAATGTATTTAGAAGCTTTAAATGTAAATATTGAAGAATTTGATAGATTCAATAAAATAATTATAATTTCATTTACTAATGAGAGCCTTACTATAATGGAGCATATGCAGGAGCACTATAATTTTGATTATAGTAATAATCTTATTTTAGAGGAAATACATGTTGATATTTGGGAAAAACGCTTAAAAAGCGCATTACAAAGACTAGAAAAAAACTCTACTGCAATAAAAATAATTGAGGACTTTGAGCATGAAACAGTTAATTCCTTTAGTGAAAAAGAAATTGAAGAGGTACTAATACAAAAGTATGATGTAGTACCACTCGATCATTCACAAATATCAGCAATAACAACAATATTAAATAATAGGTTAACTCTTTTATGGGGACCACCTGGAACAGGTAAAAGTCATACCATCGCTAACTTATTACTATTTAAATATTTGTCTCAACCAGAACAATTAAAAATATTACTACTTGGTAATTATGATGCAACTGATAATATAATGGATAGTACAAGAAAATTACTCGATTATGAGGACGTTTCATTTGTTAGAGTTAAATCACTTGGAAGAGCAAACGGTAATTTTGAAGAAATGAATAATTCATACCTTCGGGAATTTGAGATTGGCGAAGATAGTAAGGAAATTGTTAAATTAGAATACAAATTCCAGGTATTTTCATGTACTCCTCAGCAAGTGGAGAAGGTATTTGTAAATAATTCTGCAAGAAAATTTAAATTTGATTTGATTATTGTAGATGAAGCATCGCAAATGGACGTAGGGCATTTTATTCCTGGTCTTATAAAAGCTGGTCCTGATACTCAGTACTTGTTTGCCGGTGATGATTTACAGCTACCCCCTGTATTACAGGTAAGAATGGAAGAAGCTAAAGAAAATTTTTATAGCTCTATTTATGATTATTACAACCTAGAGTACGGGCCAGCATACCCAGAAATTAAGAAGGAGCTATTATACAATAGGCGTTCGAATTATCCAATAGTAGAGTTTAGCAAAATAGCATTTGGATATCCTCCTAACTATAAAGCAGCTGATGAAAACAAACGTGGGGAAATAAACTTTGAAGAACTCTTAAATAAGGAAAACTTTTATGATAAGGTACTTGATCCAAGTGAGCCTATAGTTATGCTAACGTATAAAGATGGTATAGCTCATCAATCAAATGAATTTGAGGCCTTGGAAGTAGTTCAAATTGTTAAAAATGCATGGGAAAAAGGATTAAAAAATATTAAAGGTAAGAGATATGATATTCTAGAGTTCTTTGATAAAGGGATTGGTATAATTGTTCCACATAGAGCTCAGAGAACCTTGATACAGTCAAAATTACATGATTATTTTATTAAAGATAATCAACATAATTTTGATGAAGAAACAATGGAAATACTTCCGAGTAAAGTTACTTCATCGGTTGATACTGTAGAGAAGTATCAAGGACAACAGAGAGATATTATGATTTGTAGTTATGTTCTTGGGGATCCAGATTTAATCGCACAAGAAGAAGAATTTATATTCAACCCAAATAGATTAAATGTTATTATTTCAAGAGCAAGGTTTAAGATGATTGTGTTAGCTTCGGATGAATTATTAACATACTCGAGTGATAACCTGAAAGTTGTGGATAATCAAAGGTCCTTACATCAACTAATGGAGTATTGTGAAGTAAGGAATGTTATTAACAATGAAAAGTGGGTCAATAAAAATGGAAAGTTTAGAGTTAGAACTTTTTAATGTTTAGTTTTAAACAAGTATATTATTAGTAAATGAAAGAATACGTTTTAAAGCAGTTAAGATGATAAAAAAGTTGATTTTAAAAGATTCTTGAAAAGTTTTGATCAAACTTTTTTATAAAAATTGACTTCATTTGAAAATGTAATTTCATCATTTTGATCGAACTTTTTTATAAAAGTAAATTTTGGTGATATTGATATATCAAGGTTTTTACCACCTTAATTATCAGACTTTTTTACAAAGCTACATGTGTTGTTTTATTAAAAAAAAGATCGTTACTTGAAAAAAAGAATGTTACTGAAGCTTTGAAATAAAGTTGCGATGAAACACCCCTTAGATTATTTTTATCTGAAGTGACCCCTAAAAGTTAGACACGGTTATTTCATTAGGCAGCGGGTTGGGCATGAGTCCGATATTGTATTGGACTCATGC
>NZ_JBMGUV010000051.1:0-26388 GCF_049058285.1 Lysinibacillus sp. UGB7 | reverse complement strand
AATATCTAAAATAACTTCCTTTCTCATCCTATGTACCATCACTTGTGGTACGGTTCACCGTAACTAGTCTAAGTGCGGTTTTAACTAGTAACCTACTTTACACGGAAACGGTCAACACTCTGTTTCAATTCATCCGCCAGCCCATAAAGCATAGCTGCAAAACTGGCTACCTCTTGCATGGCTGCAAGTTGTTCTTCTGATGAAGAGGCGATGTGAGCGGAGTCGGCTGAAGATGAATCTGCGATACCCTCCAGCACTGTTAGTGAAGCCGCAACTAACTCACTTCCTGATGACAGTTGTTCCGAAGCAGCAGATACTTCGTCAATCTGATCGGACACTTTCTGTATCGACTCCACGATCGAACTAAATGTTTGCCCTGCCTTATTCGCAATGTGTGTACCTGCCTGGGCTTCTGTCATTGATTTATCCAAAGAAACCACTGTTTTACTCGTGTGATCGCTGATGCCTTGGAGTATGTCAGTTATTTTCTCCGAAGAGATTTTGGACCGTTCAGCGAGTATACGAATTTCTTGAGCCACAACGGCAAAACCTTTACCATGCTCACCTGCTCGCGATGCCTCAATCGATGCGTTAAGTGCAAGCAAATTGGTCTGATTAGCAATGCTACCTATTAATGTAACCATTTCACTAACTTGATCGCTTAATTTCTTCAGTCCATGGATTGCTTCGACCGATGTTTTCAAGTTTTGTTCAATTGTGCTCATTTGAGCAACTGTTGTTTCTATATCCTTCAATCCTGCATTTGCGCTATCTGCTGTAACCGAAGCCAATTCTGAGACGACGGAGGATGCATCTACGATTCTATGAATACCCATTCCCATTTCCTTCATTGATTGTTGACACTCATTAGTATGACGAAGTTGTTCATCGAGCCCAACAGCAATGTTTTGAATGGCACCTGTGATTTCTTGTGTAGCTGCTTCGGTCTGGGCAGCGCTTTCTTGCAATTGAGAAGAAGATACAGCAACTTCATTCGAAGAATTTTGTATGTTATGGGTCAATACCTGAAGTCCGCTAATCATCTGATTAAATGAACTTGCAGCCTTACCAATCTCATTATGGTTCAGTACAGGAATTTCAACGGTTAAATCGCCTTTCGAAGCATGTTCAGACACTTCAGCTAAACGTGCAAGCGGGCGCAACATTTTACGAAGAATGAATACAACCAACCCGATTAACATAAGTACAAAAAAAATACCAACCGTGATATTCGTCCATAGAATCCGTTGAAGTTCCTTTTTAACAATCCCGTAATCGAAATCGACACCGAACAACGCAACTGGTTTCCCGCTTCCGTCATTAATCGGCGCTAAATACGAGATGAAAGTTCCACCTTCATCAGTGTAAACATCAGTTAATGTGCTACCGTTTCTCATTGCATCTTCGTAACTTTTAAGAAATTCCGAATCTATTTCATATAACGTACCTAACTCTTCAGCATATTCAACTGGATCCCGTCCATATTCTGAGTTATATAAGTATTCTTTGCCATCCTTCTTGATAATGTCCGGTGTTAATAAATAGACATCCACTACCATATGATTGGAGTTCATAGAATTCAAAATATTGGGGAGTTCCTCGAATGGTTTTCCCTCCAATGGTTGATGCTCAAGAATTGTCTTCGTTGCTTCGGCAACAAGAGGTTCATTTTGTTGAGTTATGGATTTGAATACTTTTCCATATTCATCAAATTGGCGAAAATACGCCCCACGTTGATCGCGTATGGACAGGGAAATCATTAATCCGATTACGATAATTATGAGGGCGGAGAGAAATAACGAGCTCGTAAATACTAAACTTCTAGATTTTGCTTTTTTAGAGCGATTAGTTGTCCTCCTGGTATTTAATAATTTTTTTCTTCCAATCAAGGGAAAACCCATTTTCATTACACCTTCTATTTTAGCTTTTATCTATAATAATACACATAGTTGCGATTAGATTCCCACTTCACGCAAATATTGTAATCCTTTTTATTGTGGTTGAGGGCTTAATATTCATAGTAATACACTGTTTCAAATCAACCAGTTATACATAAATTATACAATTATAAAATATTTGGAGCAAAGTTTATTTTACTTCTCCCTTTATCCCTCGTATGTTCATCAAAGTTAGCAGCAAAGGTTATTGAGCTATATTAGAAAATAATTTAAATTTTCTTTACTTGAATTTTCGCTGTCGGAAAGAGCCAGGGTTTTCTATGATTGTCCTTAAATTTAATAATTCTAAACCATTTCTGAAATCCCTGTCTTAATAATAATTATGTTTTTTGGCTTTAAGTCTTCTATATCTTCTATTTGCTACTCCGAAAAAATCAAGTAACTAACAATGTAAAGCAGCAAAGAGTTTTTCTAGTAATTAACACAATCAGGAAAACTTAGTAAAAGATGTTTACAAACAACTTAAAGATAGATATACTTACAAAGCAAACAAAAAATTCTTAAGGAGGTCGAATGAAATGATCGTTATCGTTAAATTGATGTCATTGGTAGTTACAACTTCAGTAAAAATGAAAATCACACATTCGACCAGATCGGAATGGATCGCTTAAGGTTTTTTTGTAATTAAGCATACCCATACCGCAGGGAGAAGTGTGCCCCTGCGGTATTTTTGTGCCTTTTTTCACCGTAGGGGAGTCTCTCTACGGTTTTTTTCATTTTTCATGGTAATTTAAGGAGGTGATAATAAATGATATTAAACATTTTTGCTCTCACGATAACTATTACAAAACGTGAGATCTCTCTTGAGAAAGCACTTCATAATGAAAATGCGAAAAAAATCTTTGAGGAGAACCGAAGAAAAGTAGAAAATTATATTCGTATTCGTCTATATTAATTTTGTTAATTAAAAAACATGAAAGGTGGGAATTGAAATGATTTATATGATCAAAAGACATCATGCAGTTTTATGGGTGGAGAAAGACACAGCCACCAGATGAAGTAATATAAAGTGAGAATATAGCTATTTAATTTTATAATCTCAGTAAAGCTAACCCGTTCTAATCTAGGACGGGTTGCTTCAGGAGGTATTTTGCACTTTTTTAAGCGATATTTTACACATACAAATTGATGTAGTTTAAGAAAATGCGGAATTACAATGTTAGGGAAATTCTAATTCTAAAAAGCGTAATTCCTCGATACTAAAATTGAATTTGGAAATTTTTAGATTAATTCCATTATTCTGCCCCGTTAGCCATCCATGTAGCGCAAAAACAACGCCCGATTGTTGAAGATCATGATAATGATTCCTACCTTAGCTTGTTAAACTTACACTCCCCGTTAGAAAAAGTGAAATTCATAACAAACACTTCACAATAATTAGTTCTGGATACTTTAGGAAATAGAACTATTATAAAATTAATTAAGTTTATCATTGAAAACCTTTTATACAAAATTCAATTTCACTTACGTCGCTTTTTTCTAATTCACTACCATACTTTGATAATGTGTTCCTAATTGAAACAATTTGGTTCTTAGTTGGCAAATCAAAAGTACGATTAAAATTTACTATCCAATTAATAAAATTGGTTTTCCCTAATCTTGAGATTTCACTTTCTTCCTCATTCACATAAAACTCTATAATATAGATTATTGCATCCCATTTTGAAAGTGAACTTAGCAAAAGAGCAATATTATATTTTGTATGTTTGTAATTCGTCTCGGTATACAAACTATATAATTGTTCCTTGATATCCTTATAATAAACTGTCGATAATGACCTTCTTGCAACTTTAGATATTCCTTCATCTTTATGATCAAGCAATCCAACAAATTCTGCCTTATGATTTTCTCCATCTAATAATGATATTGCACGGATAGCAGCCTTAACTATTGAAACATTACTATCATCTAAGTATGGAATTATTAACTCTACATGATTTTTCTTACCTACTTCTCCTAATCCTAATAAAGCCCCCCGAACCAATTGATAAGACTTTAACATTCGTATGTAATAAGAGGCGAAGTCGGATTTATTTTGTTTACTTAATAGGAATCTTGCTATTGACCTAATCGTACCACTCTTATCTAATAGTGCATTTTCTAGTTCTTTGATGCTCTCATCTGGAAAGAAAGAGAAATATTTCTCTAATACTTTTGCCCGTATCATTGGAAATTTGTCCTTCTTTAAAGTTGGGTAATATAACTTAAATTCATCAACACTAATATCACTTATTAATTCATTAAACAGCAAGAGACGTGGATGAGGTTCTTTTTCTAGTTTTAGATATTTTAAAAGTAGTTCTTTATTATACATTTTTGAAGATATAATGACTCGATAACAGAAATATCTTATCTTACCAAAATTAGATTTAGTACCTTTATCTAAAAAGGGAAATGACTCCTTTTGAGATAAAATATGAACCACCTGTTCAAAAATTTTTCTGTTATCATTTCTATTTGTATTCTTTAACTTAAATACTAATGGAAGGTTATTTACAATATTATTTACATATGAGTGTTTTAAACGACGCTCAACATATTTTTTAGCCGTATCCCTTACCTCTGTAACCCAATCGTTACATCTTATAAGCAAATAGGACAATTCTTTACCTGAATCATGCTGATCTAATAAATGAAGTGCTTTTTCTCTAAAGTATCCGCTTGGATGAAAGCTACATAAACCTAGAATCATTAATCTCACTTCTTCAGTCATATCGGTTGTTAATAAATTCTCTGGAGATTCAGTTTTCCAATCATATGACCAATCCAATGAAGACCGCTCTCTAAACAAATTATCAAGCTTTGATAATTCAAGAATGTTTAATGATTGAACATAGTCATGAAGAACTTTTGCTGTTCTAACTTTCAATTCATTAGAACTGGTTAATAATAACTCAAAAATTGCAGGTATTCGTGATACTTCATATTTGCCAGTAACCTGTAACATTTCTTCTATATAATCTTTTGAATAGCTGTCAGCAGGATAATATGCTTGTTTCCTTTTAAAAAATCCCCAATTCAACTCAGTTTTTCCTCCTTTCTATGCCAAATAGACTTCTTTTAATATACTGCCCATTAATTTAAGTGTAAACATACAATCTCTTCACTCAGAACAATTTTCTTTAAACGCCTTGTTCAACAATATGGCCCGTTTGTTGAATAAATTAATTCACATTTATAAATACATTTATTATTTTTCAAACGACTAATCAAACTTTAATACAAATAATCAAACTTTCATCGTGAAACTGCCCTTTCTAGGAACACTATTTAAATGATTAAAAAAGAATTGATTGATTAATAAAAATTAATGAAATATGGGTTGCCTTGAAGTCTGCTCGGCTAATCGTATGCAAATAGTTACACTTAACCTTTTTGCGGCTTAGTTCAATAACAGTCACGAAACGATTTAGTAATACCTTTTTTGTGTAGAAAATGTGTAGAAACTTTTCATTTTCTATCCTTTTCTAACGTATTCTCAAAAAAAGGAAAAGCGCCTCAAACCCTTGATGTTAAAGGATTTAAAGCGCTTTTCAGTTGGTTCAATCTTATTCTTTCTGAACCTTGATACGTCCCAGGAGGGATTCGAACCCCCGACCGACGGCTTAGAAGGCTGTGGTTATAGGTTTCTGCGCTTTTATGCACTTCTATAAATTCTAGATATAAAGTTTTTAAACTATTATTAATTAATAACTTAGTAGATTGTTTTTATCTATTTATCTAGTTTTATATTATTTCAGGCACCTCGTGGGCACCCTTTTGTGTTAGTTAATATGGTTGGTATTTATTTTCTATATTCAATACATGTCTTTGTAGTTCCTTAAACATCATTGATGATATTTCACCATTAAGTACACCATTCTTTATTCCTCTTTCAAAAGCTATGTAATATAACTGTACCTCCCAATCTTTTAATTGATCAGTAGCATCCCTCCACCAATTCTCTAAGTTTCCTTTTAAAGGTGGTGTAACATTATACGACTCAGAAAAGTTCAATACTGCTTCTAAACACATATCATTCATCATTTCCATTATTTCACTCCTAATTTAGGAGTAACATCCACTTCTAATTGGACCGATTAAATGGTACAATACATATTAGTTTCATGGAGTGGATGTCACTCGAATTTAGTACCGCATTTCAAGCGCCAACTTGAGATGTGGTTTTTTTATTTTTTCTTGAAAATATTAATAATTCTTTAGCACCCCATTCGCATATTAATTAAGAACAAGAGTTCTTTATATTTATTACTTTAATGGTAGCATTGGAAGCATTATTTTTAAATGGGTTTCAAGCCCAAATTGAAAATAATGTCGAGGTTATTGTATAATTCAACAAAATACGACACGCAACATTGCATTATCCGACAGAATAATACATATATCATTACAATATTAGACAAACTACAATAGTATTAAAGGATAATGTCTACAATCTTTCCTTCTGCTGTCAAAATTACTTTTTTCAGACTTATGCTACGTTTACATCTAAATAGTGCATAAAATATATAGTTACCCTCCTCGTCTATTTCGTAGGCATGCATTTTTAAATAAGTACAATTTGATTTCAGACGTCTGAAATGATACTTAGCTGTATTTTTTAATTTTATAAGTTTTAGATTATTTTCCATACGTTATTATTTGAAGATTCTTTTGAACTCATACCTAGAGGAAAATGATATTTAGAGGCAATTCACATGGCATCAATATCAACTGGCAAGCTAACTTTAAAGCCTCGGATTTAAAAGATGTAGCGACTAATTATGGTACGCATAGCGATTTTAAATAATATTGTCTTATAAAATCTTTTATATAGAAGAAAGCCACTCACTATTATTAAAATGAGTGGCTTTCTTCTATATATAACTGTTAATTACCTTTAATCATCTGCGTCAACTAATTCCGCATTTTGGATTTTATCAAATGTTATTCTTTTAATAGCCGTTTCGGTTTCTAACAGCAATTCTTTTTTGTTTGTATCTGTTGCAGTGATTAAACCTGTCTCATCATGTAGCTGGTTATTATCCCACAAAGTAAGTGTTACAAGCTTTTTCATTGCAGTAACATGTTGGATTTTTCGTTGTAATTCCTCTAGTTCCCATTCGACTAAATCACGTTTCTTTTCATGAAATTGCTCCTGTTTCCACTTTCTAATTTCAACTAAATGCTCTGGTAGCATCATAGCAGTCCATTTCATCGTACCTCGATCATGAAACATAAAACCACTCCCAATAAGAACGTCAGTTCTTTTTTTATTTATATTATAGAACTAACGTTCTTATTTTGGCAATAAAAAAAGTCCAGGTTCAAATTATTGAATACCTGGACGTCATTGTTTATGTGTGTTCATTTGTTAACCATGACATCAACGGTTTATCACATTGCTCTTAACAAACTGATGTATAGGCCTAGTCGACGTCTACATCTTTTTTTATAAATGTGAATAAGATAGTATATGGTAAGTTCTTATGTCAGTCGATAACGAACAAATGTTCTTGATTTTTATGGTAAACTTTATTATAATTATTTTATGCAACTTATACTACAATTTCATTGAAAATGCAACTGGTTTAACGTATAATATTATTTTTATTTCTTGAAAAAAAATGCATTTAATGAGATTATAAAGTTAATCAATCGAAAGGAATGGAAAAATATTATGAAATTCATCCAAGTAATATATGGTTATGCGTTGCTCTTGTCTTCTGTTTACCTTGTTACAAAGCTGATTTCATTGTTCATTCCAAATATGACTTTAATTTTCATTTTATTAATCACAATAACTGGTATTATTTTCAGGATTCATCCGCATCCTGATCGTCCTGATTATCCGTTTGCGTTTGATCTTCGAATACCCTACCTGCATCGAAATTAGAGATTTGAAGTTGGAGCCTCAACCGCTCAGCTTGATTCTCTAATTTTTTTGTTTCCCAAATTTCTTTATCTTTTTCTAATTCAAATTGAGTACGTTCGTTTTCTAGCTGTTTTGCCTTTTTTTCTTCAGCCATCACTTCAATCTCTAAGTTACCTTTTTTGTGTGATTGGAAATAAGGAAGAAATCCTTTTATTTTAATCCCAATCATATTAACCTCACCCATTATAAAACCACTCAAGACAGTGACGATAGCTACTACTGTCACGGGATTCTCCGTCACAAACTCTATTAATCCTGGACTTTGTACATTTGATTTAATAATCATCTCATCTTCAGTATTATCTGAATGTTTTTTAATTATTGAATACAAATCATACCATTCATTTGCATTCAATCCTTCTTTTTTTGAAATCTTTATTGTTCCATGACTACTCCATCTTGAATATATACTGGTGCTAATAACTGATTGATATTTTCTTTATTTTCCTCTAAATTAAAAATAGTCTGATGTGCTGATAATATCCAGTAAAGTTTTTCCGAAATTTCACGGCGAGATACCTCTTTTAACCAGTGTACTTTTCTTCTTTTGAGAAATGGATTAATTGCATAGTTAACTTCAACTTTAGAAGTTATCTCTTCTTCAGTTATCTCAAAAACATCACTTGTGATAATACCTATTAAAAAATCTTTTGAATTTTTTGAGGGAACTAGTATTAAATCATTGATTTTCATCTCTGAAATAAATTTCTGTGTTCTACTGGCAGCATGGGCAATTTGTTGAGATGACCATTTTGGTGTATACATTCTGCTGTAAAGATCTTTATAATGATCTATAGCAATACCAACAAGACTTCCATTATTATATTCCTTAATTAAATCAAAAGTAATTTCATTATCTGAAACGGCAATGAAGTTATTAAGGAAAAAATCTTCATAATATTTCCCACCGTCAGCACGAACTAACCAATAACCTGTTTTATTAGGTATTTCTAAAATACTACTACTAAAAACATCCATTAAATTTCCTCCATATGTAAAATTATCTATTCTACTAATATATCAGAAATAATGCTTTTTTTTTAATAAATGTAAACAAACCACGAAAAACATCATATTTTCTTCGTGGTCTGTTTTGTTATATAGTTCGTTTAACCACCGAAATCAGCAAACCTAATGCTTCACCGTCTGTCATTGAGCCTACCTTTTCGCTATGGTCTACCTTTAAGATACCTTGTTTATGAGCATCTTTAAGTAATGATTTTAAATCATCTTTAGCTGTTGATGTAAGTGTATTCACTTTTGGTTCCTCCTTTGGTTGTGTAATTGGTGTCGTTGGCTTCATAGTCTGTTCAATTCGTTTCAAGAAGCTATTCCAACGTCCCTCTGCTCTAATGCGATGCGGGCAATTCTTTTTAGACCAATCGTAGTGTTGTTTTACTCGATCAATTCCCCAGCCATACTCCTTGAGTAATTTTGCGATATACTGTACTGCATTTTCTTCAGCTATTTCATATCGAGCTCCGCCACTTTTGCTGTAGCAAATTTCAACACCGATTGACTTCATATTTCCCGACCCTCTACCGTCTCCACAATGCCAAGCGTTTCGATTATACGGGATGCCTTGAATTACTTCTTTGTCGTCTATAGCAATATGATAGGATACCTCGTTGTTATTGCTTAACATGTATTTAATTTCATTGGCTGCCGAAGCATCATTGGCCGTGTTGTGTACAGTGATGTACTGCGGTGCCATTGCGTATGGTGCTTTGATTCCATACTTGCTGGATGGCAATAGATTTTTTTTGAATGCGTAAGTCATTTACTTTCACCTTCTTTTTCGTGATTATCAAAGATTTCTAATGCACGCTTTACTGGTCCAGGCATGTCTAAACCTAACTTTGCACTGTTCTCACCTAAGCTCACGATTTCATTTAAAATAAATAAAATAACTACTGCATCCGGTATGATTTGACCTACTGTAAAACCTTGATCTAGTAACACTAAATAAATTAGGTTAGCAACAACAATCCAAACCCACATCATTCCCTTTTTAATGATTCCTTGATAACCACGTTTACTACTAATAGTTCCCCAGTTGGCTGCCATACCCGTTACAAAATCTAAAACGTTAAATACTAACAACACTGTAAGTAACAACCCCCAACCCCCAATTAAAAATGATAAAGCCCCGCCTAATACTGATACAAAAAATCTTTCCATTTCTACACCATCCTTTGCCCTTTTTGAGTAAATAAACAAGCACCATGAGAAGCTTCGAGATTCAGTAACATGTACCATTGCCCATCCCGAATGCTCTCACAGTGCTAAAAAATGCATAAAAAATAACGCTAAGCTTCTGCTCGCGTTTATATCCCCTCTGTATTTTCTAAAATGTAATCCTCAACAGATTTTCTGTAATCAGTATTCGTGATGTCATCAATGATATAAGTTTTCTCTGTTTTTGGATTAAGACCACCATTTTTTATTCTTTCTGCTGCAATACGTACCACTACTTGATTGACCATTATAAAATCCCTCCATTTTCTGAATTTGCTTGTAATAATAAAGTATCCTCTAGCTCACGGATACGCCGTTGTTCATCCGTTTCAAGTATTGGTAATTTTTTAATAATAGGGGTCATTGTTTCCATATCGACTCCGATAATTTCTTCTGTATCCCAATCATAAGCGTTATAGTCTAAATCAATACACACAACACCTTCTGCGTGAGGTTTGGGTATGACTGACTCACCTTCATACTGTCCTATGGTAGCTAGTAACTGACCATCTTTATTCGCAAATATTCTTGCACCTACTTGAGTCATAATAATCACTTCCCTTCTTAATCACCAAAAGCAGCCCAGTAGTATCCTCTGTTTTCAGAAATCGTCTGCACTTGCAAAATAAAGCCACCTAATTTTAATCCTGTTTGACCATCGTTATTTACATCTGCCCCATTGTAATTGTATCTATAAGCATCAATCGATTTATTATCAGGAGAACCATAAATTCTTGGGTCACAATAAATAGAAAAATCAGTTCCGTTATGTGGAGCTCCTACTCTTTTAGCGATTATTAGTTTAGGTAAAAAGTTAAAAGCATTAGTAACATCAATGTTATAGGCACCGTTTGTATATGCTACACCAGTTGCTTTTTTCATACCAGATTGTATTTTCAGAATGTTTGCAGCCATTACGTCAAACGTAGCATCCGCGGCAGTTGGTACTCCCATTTGGGTAGTGGAGGATGCTACTTTAGATTTCCCACTACTTACAGATGTGAAAAGCGAATCATAGTCATCTTGTGTTAATAACCTTTTCCAAGGTTTCCATGATCCACCAACAAGTTGACGTTGATACGTCCCACCTAATCCATGATAAGTTTGGTGCGTATAGTCGGCTGAACGAGTCACAAACAATGCACCCCAAGAAGCATCTCCATTTGGAGAATTTACAATTTCATCGCCTATAGCATAAGTACCTGCGTATTGAATGTCGTTCAGATTAATTTTAAAAAGACGTGTGTTATGATGTAAAAATATTTGTTTCCAATTTTCCCAAGCTGAATTATACCGTCTGTACCATAAAAGACCTAAGTTATCGTTCCACTTCTGACCAATTTGAAATGATCTACTTTGTGTTTCCATAGGGGATGCAGTAAACATTGTAGTCCAGCCATCTCCTGCAACAGGAGGTGTATTCACACCTGAGGCATCCAAAGCATAAACTGATGTCTCTCCAATTAAGTTTGCGTCATTACTAGGATGATAACCAAGACCCTTTCTAACTGCTTTTGTAGCTACATCATTCCACTTTGTGCGTTCACCTGTCTGTAAGTACAGGTCCTTGTTATTTATATGATCAGCATGATCTTTTAAAGTTGTGTCAATAATATCTACGTTCCCGTTAAAATCATCTACATTATAAAAATCTGTTTGATCCGGTTTCGATAAGTTGTAATTTGGTGTTTTCTTCACTAAATCACCCCATTTCTGATTTGGTCATGTGTGAATGGCTTTAATTCAACATGCTTATATCCCTGTAAAACACTATGTTGAATGTATCGTAATCTTACTGTTAGCTCCATGTTTTGCGGTACTATTCGCTCTAGTAAATCTTTTGCTGCATCAAACATTCCTTTTACAGTCAATTCCATTTTCACATCTAATGTTTTATCTGCTTTATTAATTGTGAGTTCATAAGAGCCATCACCTAATAGGCTATTCAATAACCGTATTAATACCTCCTCAGTGTACGGAGCTTGTTCTTGATAACGCGTTAAAATACGAAAACGTCGTGTTTCCAGTGAATCATTATCCATTGGATTTATCTTCAACATTTGTTCATAACGTTTTGCTCCGACCTCTGAAGTTGTTAATGTAAATTGGTCATTCAAAGTTTGTTCAATCAATTCCCATAATGATGATAAAACAAGATTTTCTACTTTAGCAGTTGCTAGCAATTCTTTAATCTCACGCAAAACTTGGGGCCAATATTGAACAATATCTATGTCTCTAGCCACTCATAACACCCAATTTCGGAATAAACTCCTTATCAATAACTAAATTTGATTGCACACCATTTAGTTTTGTATCCTTAATGTCTAATACGCCAGCAACACCTAATAGCCTAGTTTCAATTTGAGATACACGAACGACTAATCCTGCATTATCATCCTCACTATTTGCCCATTCAGCAGCTAGTTCTCGAAAATATTCATTAATTACACTTTTAGCTGTTATTTCAATAGCTGGCCAGTCCCATCCAATTTGATAAGTAATATATGTTTCGATATTAACGATAGATTCACCAACAGCGAACGCTGTTACCTCATGGTCAATTGGAGCAGTCCCTACTCCTTCACCACTTTTATCAATTGGATCAACTGCCTCTTGTACATCATCTACTAATGTTTGCGTTGGCTTTTCATAACGCGAGTCTATAATTACTAATTTAACAGTACCGCCACCATTCCAAGCACGATAGACACGGACACCGCCTACACCTGGTAGAGAACCGACCTTTTCTTTGTAATCTGCTCGATTTCCACCAAATGCTTGTGATTCAAATGAATTGAAATATCGCTTACGAAATGTCTCTGTATCTTCTTCGTCATCTCCTGGTACTAAAACATCGGTTAATGTAGCAGTTTGTAAGCCATTGATATAATCTATCGGTATCAATTGCCCTGAAAACAAATTACCAACATTACCGGATGTTTCACACTGTAGAATGAATTGACCTTGTGAAATACGTTCAATTACCTCGTAATTTAAGTCATCTAAACTAAAGCGACTATCAATAGGTACATCAATATTAAATACACCTTTTCGTTTAGCAAATGTAGCTTCATATGGTTTTAAGCCACGTTCGGCAGCACGTCTTATTAAATAATCTCTTGGTGCAGTATCAGCGAATACCATATCGACGAAATTCTTCACAGTCATGAGCATTTGGATTGTCTCAACACTATTTGCTGCAGTCGCATTAAAAATCATCGATGTACCTTCTCTTTTGTCTAGTGAGTTGTCAATGCCGGCCATCTTTTGAGCCATCAAATCCTCATAAGTTGCATCTAAATTGAGTGGTTCTGCCATCAGTATTCCACCTCTTTCTCCGCTGTGATTTCGCCATAAATGGTGTGAGCTGTGTATTGTACATGTACTTTGTTTTTCTTTGTAGTTACTGCAAAAGAATCAACTTCATTAATACGGTCATCTTGCAATAAAGCCTCCCGAATACGACGTTGCACTTCGCTGGCTACATAAGTTACTGGCTTGCCAAATAAATCTTTAAACTCGGCGCCAAAATTCCATGTGTAGATAATATGATCGTATCGCTCTACTGAAAGCATTAAAAAAATCGCTTGTTTCATGGCCTCTAGTTCATCTACAAAGCCAACACAGCGATCTTTATCAGGTATTAATTTATAGTTCTTCGATGGTTCAATGACTTCCTCAAAATCGAGTGTCAGTCCATCATTTACAACCTGCGGAAGCATCAAACCACCTCTTTATCTATAATTAAATATTGTTGTCCGCCGTGTGCTCGTATCATGGTTACTTTATCACCATAAACAAGACCGTTATGAATTAAGAATTTCTTTCGCCCTTTATATTCGTGATTATGAGAAGCGAATGATGCTTCGCCAGCACCACCAGAACGATTTTCAGTAACATGGTCCACTGTCATATCCACCTCGTAATCCATGACAGCACGAGTCAATTTTAATTGTTCTTTTTTTAAAGTAAGCTTTTGGTCCACAAATACCTCTAAAGGCTCTACACTAATGATGGTGCCGTATACGATAGTACAAAGTTTTTGAGCATTTAATACACCCTGAACAATCTTTTGAAACTCTATTAAAATATCCTCCATACTACGCAACGAAATCACCGCCAATCAGTTTTAAGTCCATTCGATGGTCCGATTCTTTAAAGATGTGTTTCACTGTCTCAACCATCATAAAATTAGCTACTGTTAAATCACCAAGATACATTTGCACGCCTAATGTGGTGCCGCCTCGAATTGTTGGATCTCCAAACACTTTATTTATATGAAGCTTTCTCGATTTTTGATTGTAAAGTTTAAGCATAGCATCTGCTTTCGCTTTGCCATTTCCTTTTTCATCGAGTTTATCTACCATCTGCAGTACGCCCCACTCATTCATTTTCGAACTGTCTTGAGCAATAAAAATTTCTCGTTTTCCAGTCTTTTTATTTTCACGTACTAATTTGATTTTGTTGTACGTATTTTCATCAATAGATGTCGTATATTCAAACGATTCACCTGACTCTTCATCAATTAATAAATCTGATTTGAGCATCTTGATGTCACGTAGATTTAATTTCCCATAGTCATCGTATAACACATATAAATCACCAGTGTTTAAAGTAGTTTCAGAAATTGCATTGCCCATGACTGTAAATAATTCCTGGTTATCCTCTACTCTTGACGGAATTTTATGTTTCGTATTAGCAACGATACCTGTCTGCAGCTTAAAGTCCTCAGAAATCATTTGGAGGACTTGAGCAGCCGTTTTATTGGCATATACATAGGTGTCTTTGTTTTTGAAATAACGTAATTGATCATAGCAAGTAACACTGATAATACGATTGTTGTTACGCTTTTTTGTAAACACAAAGCCGAAAAATATTTTATGGCCATCATAGTCAAAGCGAACAGCATCTCCTTCATGAAAGCCTAGCACATCATCTTTGATGATGTTAAACGTTAACTTGCCTGGTGAACCCTTACGGTGTGTTTCCCACTCGATGCCTTCCTCTACGGCACATTCAAAAAAACGACCACGAGACATGATGAAAAGTTGTGATTTAGCCAAGTTTAATCACCTGCCCTACTTTAATTACGTTTGGATTACTGATGTTATTGAGTTTTGCAATTTCATCAGACTTGGAACCGTCACCAAGATGCTTTTTACAAATAGCCCATAACGTATCGCCCTTGACGACAGTATGTGTTTTGGGTGTTTCCTTGCCCGTTGTAGGACGTTTTTGTTCAACGACAGCCTTTTGTTTAGTTGGTGCACTTGTTGCGTTACTGGATGTTGTAGCAGGTTGTATAATGATTCGTTTATTGCCGTATGCTCGGTATTGTTTCAAACGGATATTCACCATTACGTCAAACCCGTTCTCAGCAGATTCATTTATCTCGTAATCCTCTAGAGATACTGTCATGTTCGTATCAAAGAGTAGGTTTCCATTAGGCATCATACGGTTCACGATAAACTGAAACGGCTTATCACCAACTTTTAATTTCTCAAGTTTATCAAGGTAAAATGTAGCTGGCTGAAAACCATTGGGATAAACGGAAAACGGATATTTGACGTTTGGGAGTAATACCTCAAACTCAATATCCGTTAGACCTGTTTTTTTTATAATATTTACTTCGCCGTCATTCATCAGCACAATCGTTTCATTACGACCATTAATCTTAGTACGTAATTCAGAAGGGGCGACAGGGAACTGTACACCATCTGCAAAAAAGTTATACATTGTCTGTTGGGCCTCCTTCCGCTAACATAGCAGCTGTTTCCTCTGCCTTTTCAGCAAAGCGATCGATAACACCATCAATGTCCAATTCA
Source organism: Lysinibacillus sp. UGB7 (assembly GCF_049058285.1). Lineage (NCBI taxonomy): Bacteria > Bacillati > Bacillota > Bacilli > Caryophanales > Bacillaceae > Lysinibacillus > Lysinibacillus sp. UGB7. The sequence goes on along the minus strand of NZ_JBMGUV010000051.1, from coordinate 10,453 downwards.
TTATTAATATGGTTTTCACTTCTAGCATCAATGTTGATTTCGGCCGTTGTATATCGATTAATAGCCTCTCTCTCTGCTAGGTCACGCATATACTTCAAGTCCTCGCCTGCACCTTCTAGCGATTTAGCTGCTTTTGCTGTATTCTTTGCTGTCTTATCACCATTTTGATTTGCTTTATCTAATTTGTCACCGAGTGCATTTTTCATTGCATCCTCTATTGCTTTTTGATCGAAGGCACTAGATTTATTCTTATCGCGATTAACTAGATCAGCTCCCCAATTTTTTCCTGTATCCCAAGCAGCACCTAATGACTTCATTTCCATTTTTGGTGCTTCCCAATAATCAGCAGGAGCTTCTCCTACCCAATTTTTCAGCCCTGCTTTTACCCCTTTTAAATCACTTGTAATTGATGTTCTATGAGAGAACTCGGTACCCTTGCCTAACCCAATCTTTGCTGCAATGTCCGTTGGTAGTAAATCTATTAACCAATTCCATGCCTGGATAGCTTTATTAACCGCATCAATCATTGCGTTTGCAAACCCTGTCGCAAACTTATCCCATCCACTTGACATGGCAATCGTTTGATCTAATACATTACTAGCAAGATTGTAAAATAACTTTTTAACTGAATACATCGGATGGCTCCAAACGTTAACAAAGAATTCTGCGATTGCCGCAAATATATTCCACAAATAAGCAATGACGTTATAGATATGAGTACCTAAAGCCATGAATGCACCAGCTATAATACCTGTTGCACTAACAGAAGACCCTGTAAAGTAATTTATTGCAGCTACCGCCAAATATATTATTCCTATAAGTACGATAATTGCCATAATAATAATAAAAACAGGGTTTGCCATCATTGCTGCATTTAATCCCCACATCGCTCCTGTTGCAGCAAACGTTGCAGAGACATTTGCCCAAGTTGTTGCAGTAAGTAAACCCATCGCCAGTGTTTGTAAACCTGTCCATATAGTTGTGACTACTTGAGCGGCCTTTACCACTAATAATGCTGTTGCATAGGTTCCTAATACTGCTGAAACAGTTCCAATTACCGGAGCGATTAAAGACCAATTATCATAAATAAAACTTCCGCCTGATATTAAAATATTCATAGCGATTACTGCAACTGTTGCTAGATTTTCAAACGCTACAATTGAATTGTCCATCATCTGCTTTATTCTATCACTGTTAGCTACATCATTAATTTTTTGTAGAATAGGAGTAAATGCTCTAAGTGCCCTATCTGTCATTACAGTCCAAATACCAGACCATGTAGTAGGCATTTTATTAAATGCCGCATTCGTTTCTTCTGCCGCATAAAACATAGCTTTTTTAATAATGTCAGCAGTTATAACACCTTCTGACGCTAATTTTTTAACGTTAGAAGCATCAATATTCAACGCTTCCTCTAAATACCTTTGAATATTGGCGACTATTGGTTGCGCATTATCCAATACAGCATTTAATTCCTCACCTTGTAACTTTCCTGCCGCCATTGCTTGAGTTAACTGGAGCATGACTGAACTAATACCTTCGGCTGATGTACCTGCAATAGAAAATGTTTTGTTGATTTGTTCCGCAAATGCAACGATTTCAGACGTATTATTAAATGCCTTAGACGCTTGCATACCTAATTTCCCTACCATATCAGCTGTGGATTGATAAGAAGTAAAAGTACGTTGCGCGGAATCGAAAATCATATCTTGTAACTCTGCTGTTGTCATTAACATATTATTAATGCTACCAGCGGCTTCTGCATTTTTATGATAAGTACCATTCATTAGCTCTAATCGAGCTTGTGTATTAATCATTTCATCAGATAAAGCTACAATATTTTTTCCAGTTTGAAATGATAAGTAAGCTGCAGCAATACCTATTATTTTGCTTAGTAATCCATCAGCGGCGGTTGTTCCATCCCTGATATTATTATTAAAACCTCGTTGAGCATCACCTGCATTTCGAACTTCATCTTCCATTCGATTAAATTCATTTGCTGCACTTGCTAACTCTCGTCTTGCAATTTCAATACTAGAAGTGTCCATCATACTACCAGAAGCTGTATGCATTGCCTCCATTTGATTAACCATCATAGATACTGCATTGTGCATCGCTCGCATTGGTTGGCTTAAACGGTCTTGAATTTGTATTGCTGTGCGAATTGTTGCCATCATTTCACATCCTTTATTGGGAAACAAAAAAAGAGCAACCAATATTGGCGCTCTTAGAGACTAGTCACACGTCTGTCATTTGAAGATAAATTGTAATAATTAGTATTAAACAAATCTGCATTCGGTTCATTAGTAACTTCCATCGATATATAATCTAATTCACCATTTTTTTCATATCCAAAAATTAAGTATTTCTCTGTTATTGTGCTTTTCTTTTCTTTTGTTCTACCACCAATCATAGCACCTAAGGGACCAAATAGAACGTAACCACCAACAGCCCCGCCAGCACTACTCACATAACTTTTTTGAATTTCGACATCAGTTTTTAAAAGAATATCTCTAACCTTATTTATTTCTAATTCAACTGTATCTTGATTTCTTTCGAATATGACTTTATCCTTGCATCTATAAACAAAGATTTCTGCCCCTTCTGCAATTGGTAAACCGGCCATGTGTTTAGCCTTGATGCATAAATCTGCGTCTAATAGCTGTTGTCTAGATTTAGATCCAAGTATTTTACTTTCTACCTCGAACTTTTCTTTCTTTTTATCAGCTTCTTTTTGTTCACGAGCTTCTATAGCCTCAAAACTAAATGTCCGTTTATATTGCTTTATTAAAAACACCTCTAACAAAGCAACAAGTACCAATAAAATTGCGACAATTAAAAAGTCTGCACCCTCATAGCCTTTAAAGTTTAAGAATATTCCAGACAAACCGTAAAGGAAATACAAACCAACTAATACAATTATCAAAAGATGAAGCATCTTTTTCATCAAATCTCCTCCTCATACACAAATATACATAATGTGGAGAGATTTCACTATACCATTCTGGCATATTCACTTATCTATTACGTTTCTTGCCCTTACCTTTGCCTCCACGTTTAGCTTCTTTCTCTGCCTTTTCATCAGCAGCAAGTTTAATTTGTACAGCAGCTACAACAAAAGCTTTTTCATACTTAGGCAAATTATCAAACTCAGACGGCCACTTATGAAGCTTGTGTAAGCAGTAATATGCCACATTAGCTTCGTAGTCACCGTCCTCGATTAGTTTTTTGCTTCTTCTACTACGTCATCCATACCTGCATCAAAACCATTGATTGTTTGTATTTTTGCTAGGTATTCATCGTATTCACCAGGGAGTAACATCTTTTTCAATAATGTTTCGGCACCCATTACACCATATGATTTTTGTAACTCCACATCATGAAGGTTAGGGAATACAGTACACTTAACAGCAAGGGCTGCTAAATATGCTGTATAGTTTGTCTCTGGCACCATCATTCCTTTTTTACCTGGCACTGGCATACGTTTCGTATTGTCTTTACGTAATTGATCATCTTCATCAGAAGTGATAGCAGCTACTTCCCATTTAACGGGTTTGCCATCCTGTACAAAACGTTTTGATACTACTACCTTCTCGTTCTCCTGTTTCAATGCGTTTTGCGCTAAAAATGCTGTTAAATTAGCCATTAGTTAATTCCTCCAAAGTTTTCTCAATTTTTTCACCAAATCTATCAATTATTTCATCAACATCAACAGTTTCCTTAATACATTTTGTTACATACTCTTCAACCTTGGTTGAAATAACAACTATACCGTTGATTGGTATATCGATTTCGATTTTCATTCCAGCATGATTATCCTCAATGCTTGCTGATAATCTTTCTGCATTACACTTAAAATAATTACCAATGTCATTAAGGACGTTTTTGTAAACTTCTTTTGGATTTTGATTATAAATGACTGTATCTGTAATATCCGATACCTTAAATGGCATTAAGCTAGCCTCCTTTTGTGTAATTAAAAAGAGCCCACATAGTGAGCTCTAGTCTTATAGCATTTCTTGTAGTGTTGTAAACTCTTCTGGCATATCCCAATCCTCGAATGTGAAATCAATAGAATCCTCTAAATACTCAGCATCTGCGTCCAATGCAGCGATGATCCCACCATCCATATTGCAGTCGATTAGGATAGTTGTTTGGCGCCCTACCTTTGCTGAACCATCTTCATTTGTTACTTGAATATCAAAATAAACGTCCTCACCAGTCTCTTTGTAACGCTTTAATAATTTACGAAATATCGATGTATTGAAGTAGAATGTAGCACTACCTGAATATTCTGCACCAGTAGATTTGTTACCTTTGGCTACACGTCCCATGATAGGGATTTGAGTTTTCGTCTTATCCATACGAGCTTCTAAATTAATTAACTGTGCGAATAAATATCGATTTCCTTCTATCGTTACATATGCTCGCCCTTGTGCGCCATGTAATGCATCACGAGCATGCATGGTATTATTTGCGAAATACTGAAGATCCAATGGGAAAATGACTTTTGGTTTCTTTGGTGTTTGTAAAAAGTCTTGTAATAAATTAGCGGCCTTTGCCTGTCCTAACACTTTGCTTATTTTCAATTCGATTCCCTCCCTTACGCTACTGTCGTTGTGATATAAAGTTGTGACATTGCGACAGTTACATCTACAACTTCATTTGTTACAACAGCTTTCTTCGAATTACCTTGCTCTACAGTTAAAACATCTTTGTTATAGTTTTCAATAGCTCTAATACGTTGCATTTCCATTCGATGCGCACCGATGTCATTCCATAATGAAATACGTCCGTCTTGATCATTTGGAACCTTCCCAAGATAACGATTGTTAAACAATTGTGCTGTATCGATTGCAATTTGATCAAGTACTCGGATAACTTGGTTCATACTGAAATCCTCGTTTTTATCCACTGTGAACGATGTAAATGTATTAATATCCTCTAATACTCGAATCTCGTCACCCATACGATGGAATACATATTTTCCACCTTTTAAAAGCGCTATGAGTTGAGCCTGTGTCTTTGTTTCTGACATATCAAGCGTATGTTCACCATCGTATTTTTTGTTGGTATTAGACTTATTAACTGCCACACCTGCTTGTGCTCCTGTAGTCCAGTAAACTCCACCAAACACTTCTTCTCCTTCACCAATAGCACTATTAGGAACATCAATAACACCCTCGTGGTCAGTAGCACCTAATTTGTGACCTACTAGTTGGAACTTACCACCCACTTGATCACGAATACGTTTTGCGTATTCGGTATATAGCGATTTAGTTAAGGTATCTGAGGATAGACAGCCTAGTGTGTTAAATCCGTATGCTTCTAAAGCATCCAACGCCTCTTGATGGGCACCACCTGTAATGGTAGAACCGTTTGAACCGTCTGTTAATGGTGTCCCTGCTGTTAGAGTGAGTGTTGCATCCTTCTTAAATGTTACAAAGTCGTTGGCTACTAAATCACCAGCAGTAGCAACAGCCGTTTGTTCATCTACAAGAACATTTTTGAGTAATGTTTGTACGTCAAACTTCGTTGGTTCGTCGACATTTGCTTGAATAACAATGGTGATGTCATTACCCCGAACCCCTTTATACTTCGCTGTTGCATAATCATTTGTAGCTGCTACAGCATCAACAGCAAGCTTGTAAAAGAAAACTGTAATCGCATTTTTGAATACATCACGAATGCCTTTTAATTTTGGATCCGTATAATCATAGCCAAAGATTTTACGAGAATCTTTTTGTAAGTCCTCTTGTGTTACTGCGAATACATCACCATCAACGCCCCAATCGAGCGCTATTGGTAAACCAACATAACCACGATCAGATAGATTCACAAATGCTCGTTCTGCTGAAATAAAGTTGTGATACGTACCAGGTAACACTTTGTTTTGAGTTAAAAATAGACCTCCACCTAATGCCATTATTGCTTCCCTCCTTTATCAAACTTCTTTAGAATCCCATCCACTTCGGTGAATGAGTATTGTTTGTTATCCTCTAGTAACGCATTCAGTGCATCACGGCGAGTCATGTATTTGTTACTTTTTACGATTTGTGATTTCGTAAATTTAGATGTTCCTAAAGTTTTTGATACATCAGCAGGAGTTACTTTTGCTTTGTCTTTAATTGACTCATTTTTTTCTGCCACTACATTCACCCTTTCGTTTTCGTATATTGTTCAAGCGAGCCCATAAAAATCTTCTCTTCAACTTCTTGTAAAAAGAAATTAAAATGAATGAAATTATGTGCCATACCGTCAACTACCTCGCTGTTTGAACCTGTTCCGAGCATCAACGAGCCGTTTAACAGTGTTATTTCTTTTAGTGCTTGTTGTACCTTCAAAGTCATATTAGACGCCTCAGAAAGACCGCCTTGAGGGAAATACTGAACGTTGAATAATGTTGTTACTTTCCATCGTTTACTGATTTGTCTGATATGCTCTAAGTTCAAAAATTGAATTAAAAAAGCAGGAGTCTTAAACCCCTGCGGTACTTCATCGATATACTTTTTGTAATTTACTCCGAAAGCTTCATGGAGCTTAACAGATATAGCATTTTGAATATCATTAATCTCCATCTAAAGCCCCCCTTAACATTATTAAAAGCTTCCCCTCAAGAATGGCAGGTGCTTGTTGTTCTACCTCGTCAGCACTAATAGTCATCATGAACCTTCCGTTTACCCATCCTTGATGATTAGATGTTCTATGGCCAAATTCAATGTAAGAAGCATACTCCACTGGATTTATAACCTCAATTTCGTATACATTACCAACCTTTTTAGCTGTTAATGAATCAGCAAATTGCTTTACGTTGTTTCCATTACCTCTACCTGATTCAGCTTCGGCATGTGTTTTAGCTGTCCAACCTCTGCGTAATGTACCACCCACATAACCTTTAACGGGTGTTTGCCATGTGGAAGGGTCAGCTACTATGGTTCTTTTAATAACTTTAGATAATAGCCGCGCTGCCAATTCTTTAGCTGCATCTTCACAAAACTTTTTGTAATCTGCTTCGGCTAACTTTGCTAACTTCCTCTCGAAAGCTTTCAACTGTCTTAAATCAACGCGTCCACCTCTACCCATTAAGAATACCTCTCGAATAACTCAAGTTGTATCTCTTGATGGTCCGTGTAAATTGCAGGCTCACCACTACGAGCGTATTCTGTCGTTTTGTTGTGTTGAGTCACAATTATTTTAGATCCTGCTGGTATATCAAGCTCAGGTGCAATAAATAGTTTAGTTGTCTGAGCAATCAATGCTGGACCACCAGTTGGAGTAGTTGACGTTTGCTTTTCAAACGATAGCTTACACTTTTGGTTAGTGAACAACGTCACTTCTTTATGCGTAGTTGCATGTGTAATTGGATCTTCAACCTCTCGCCATACCTTCACAGTACACAATCCTTTGTACAACGACTCAATAGCCTTTCTACGTGCACTTACCATAACATCACCCGATAACGCGCAAAGTCTACTTCGTTGTGTTGGAGATATGCAATAAAGGCATTAAACTGAGCTTCAGGAGTGCTGTTGGCTTCAATAGCAAAGACTGTATTGGTGTCTCCTTCTTGTATCTGTTTAACTACTGCCTCTAAATTGAGCGTTTCTACATCAAGTGACCCCATTGATTTTTTAGCATATAAAAATTCCCCAACGACCATATCCACTGCGATTTCGTGGAGGCCTTGAGGAATTTCTGTTAGATTTGTTTGGTTGTTAATGTGATTAGTTACTTTAATAATACAAAATTCCAGCATGATTTCATCTGGATTACTTGGTTCGCTAGATACCGTTACCCCTAACGACTTTAACCGTACTTTAACATCTTCTAGCATGGTCTACACCTCCCTTTTAGCCTTGAGAGATAACACGAGCAATTGGAATAGCCTTGTGATCGATTGCTTTTCGTGCTGCGCCAGCACCATCGTTGTGCACTAATGACCAATTTTGACCATCTGCAAATTCTGAGTTAGTTGGTGATAATGTTGCTTGCGATTTCTTTTCGTAAGAAATACCGTATGGCGCCAATACTTTACGTTGACGGCTATACAATGTATCTTGACCACCATTCGTTTTTGCATCACGAGCCATTTCATAAGGCACTTTAGCGCCAATATCTTCGTAATCGAAAGCACCTTCACCAAGTACGTATGTTGTATATTTTGTATATGCTGGATTGCCACCATCCTCAGCCACTTCTTCGATTGGCATTGAGTCATCCACTAATACAATACGTCCGTTCCAAGTACCGATTGTTAAGTCACGTTGGATCCCGTCACCATCAGTGTATTGCAAATACTTGAACAGTCGTAGGTTTTCTAAGTTCGTCGCTACTGCTGAGTGCATAATAACGATTGCGAATTTCGATTTGTTTTGACCACATGCTTGTTGCATAGCATTATTAAGTGTTGCTGGACCTACTTTGCTTAATGGATTACCTTGTGAGTCGTCGCCTGTTTTAGCAGTAATGTCATAAGTGTGATTAGTAACAAAATCAAGGTTTTTAACCCCTGTCATTGCGAAAATACCACTTAAAATTGATAGCAACACGTCTTGGTCGATTTCTTCCCAATATTGCGCTACTTGTTGTGCAACGTTGTCCATGAAGTCAACGCCACCTGTAATGTCTTCTGAGAAGTCTTTTTCAATCCACGCTTTCGCACGGCCATAAACAACTACTCCACGTTCAAATGTTTCAGTGCTTGTAGCTGTGATGTCTGTTTGGCCATCGTAGTTAAGCGCGGCACCATCTAAATTGCCGAACATAGGAATGCGGCCATAAGCTGTTGTCGTTTGTGAGTTGAACAAACCACGAATTTCAGAACTAGCTTTTAATGCCTTTGATTTTAATAATTCATTGCGTTTCAAGTTTGGAATACGATCTACATATTGACCAAACGCTTGAGGATTAAACGATTTAGCATCAAATTTTGTCATGTGTTTTTACCATCCTTTAATTAAAGTTTTGTTTCTGGATTCGCTTGTTGGTAAGCAACCATTTGAGAGTATGTCATTTTTGAGGTATCTACCGGACTATCTCCACCACTTGGTTGACCACCTGGTTTCGTGCCTGTAATTACTGTTTCAGTAGAATCAAACACGAATTTAGTTTCTTCACCTTCGACAAGAGCTTTTACTCTATCAGCTAAACCAATGACTGTTTTACCGTCTTTGTCTAGAGACAATCCTTCACGGTTTAACAATGCTTTAGCAGCCGTTAAGTTTCGAGCCTTGGCAGCTGTAAACTCTAAATCAATAGCACTTTCGATTTTCGAAGCTTCTAGTTCTTCTTGATGTTTTGTGGCAGCGAGTTTATTGGCCTCTTGAAGCTCTTTAATTGTGTTTTCAAGCTCTCCGTTGCCCTTTGCTTGCTTTTGTAAATCAGTAAGCTGTGTGTCTCGTTCTGAAAGCTGTGTTTCTAGTGAGTTTTTAGCAGTCGACAGATCGTTATATTTTGCTTTTGGCACTACATGTTTCGGAGCTTCCTTTACGGCATTAGCCACAATTGTTTCAACCTGATTATCTGCAATACCAGCAGTTTTAAGTAATTCTTTTAACCAATCCATTTTCATTACCTCCATACATTTTTATACAGGTTTGTACCTGTTGGTGGTGTGCGCTTCTTTATGGTCTAGCCTTTAAAAAGACCAAAATAAAAAGCCGTAAAATTACGACCTTTGTTCATATATATCTTTTACGAAATTAGCCCCTTCTCGAAAACCTTCTTCGTAGGCTTTTTCAATCTTCTTATTGGTTGCCTTTATCCTCCAAATAGAGAAAGGTAACTCAACTAATGCTCCTGTAAGCGCAAAAACGATTATCAATTCTAGCAATGTAATCAATCCAATCACCATTTTTTAGTAACGCAAAAACGTAGAAATGTTAACTGCTATCGCTATTAATAAAAGACAAACAATAGAAATCTTATCTAAATCTTTATTCATAACAACCACTCGGAATAGTTGAAATGAGAACCACAATATACAAAAAATAGTTAATATTTTCACGCCACAAACCTCGCTTCCCACTCTGGGTATTTGATTTTCGAGTCAATGTAATACACCTTACCATCCTTACCACGAGCTATTCGTTGACTGTAATCATCTTCAAACCATGGTGCTGTTGTGGTCCTGCATCTTGGGTGGAATGGGTTAGCTGTAACGCCAGGCACGAAATCAGCCAGTTTGAACACCTTGCCGTCCATCGATTGACAGATACTACTTGTGCGACTGTCTAATGTGGCGATAATCTCGTACTTTTCAACATCGAGCTCACCGAACGCATCCTTTTGAGCAGACGCACTAAAAAACGCTGATTCAGTCAATACAAGACGAGCAGCGTTGGAACGTGATGTATTCATTTTTCTAGCTATCGAACTAATCATACGGTCAGGAGCTTCACCACGGGCCATTGATTGTATTAGTTCCGTATGCAATGTATCAAGCAAGAGGTTA
>NZ_JBMGUV010000050.1:0-29119 GCF_049058285.1 Lysinibacillus sp. UGB7 | reverse complement strand
TGGCTGACCTTATAATACGAACGGAGCTATTGATTCCAAGTTTTATAATGAACACTCTCACTCGATTTAATTAATGGTAAATGGACCTAATTAACTTAAGGTCAAAACGAAATATATATTTTCATCCTAGTATAGGTGAGTTGGTTCGTTTATTGAATCAAAGGAAGTATACCATAGATTATTTTTTGAATAATCATACATATACCCTTTAATAATTTCCATCTTATCTTATCAAAAAAGGAGGACTTCAAGCAAAGTTTATTCATAAAGGACTCTTTAAAAAACAAATGAATATTTCAAGATTATATCGCTAAGGAAATTAAATATTGTCTTAAATGTTTAGAAGAGGATTATGAAAAATATGGAGAAGTCTACTCGCATCGGTTTCATCAAATTCATTTTTTGAATTATTGTGAACGACATCAAAAAGAGCTAATTTCTAAATGGCCAGAGTGTGGCGAACTACTAACTAATCAAAATGGTAAGGTACTTTTAACCAGACCATTATAGTAGGAACAAATTGATAAAGGGATATAGACGAGGGATGGATATGGATTAAGAGAAATTCATCGGTAAAATCAACCATGACAGAATTATGGGAAAGTTAGGGGAATAACTCAAGAAAAACTACTACTAAAACTCATCCGTAATTATCTTCAAGTGGGAGTCAGGATAAACGATTTTTTAAGTACAGATGTAAGAACACCACAAAGTGATCTTATAAGTTTGTTACTTTCAAGAGTCTTAAAAAATAATTTATATCTCTGACGATATTTTGAAAAAAACTTTTTTTTATTTGTACATACAATTCTTGTTTTCTTTATCAAAATATTAAAAAATTTACTTGTATTGACATTTGTATTTTTACCAATTAATATATAGTAGTTCCATATTGTGTATTTTCAACTTATAAGGAGGGGGTAACTACTTGATTGTTAATAGATAAATTGCCTATTTACCGGTTCCAATCCAATATCATATTAGGTTATAAGTTTGATATAAAAAACTAGTTTAAGGGAATTTAGAATGAGATTTAAAAAATATGTTTTTCTAGCAATATGTATTATAAGTGCGGCTTTCTTATACGAACATAAAAAAAATATTTCAATTGAAGACTTATATGAAAACCAAGCGTATCCAGATGGTATAGAATATTTTCGAGTTGAAGAGGTATGGGACAAAGGATATTTTGGTGAGAAAATTAAAATTGCAATATTAGATACCGGAATTGATTTTGGACATCCAGATTTTGAAGGCCAAATAAACACAGGTTTCAATGCAATTGACAATAATAGTTTACCTATTGACGATTCAGGCCATGGTACGAATGTGACAGGGATTATAGCCGCGAAAAATAATGATATTGGTGTAGTAGGTATTTCTCCATCAGCAGAAATATATCCCATTAAAGTTTTGGATGAATTTGGTGAAGGGGAAATTGAAGATATTATTCAAGGAATTGAATGGTGCATCGACAATGAAATAGATATTATTAATATGAGTTTTTCTACAATCAAAAATGATCAAAAATTTTTTAATGTAATTAATAAAGCAATTAATGCGGGCATATTTATCGTAGCAGCTATTGATAACAATAGAGAAAGAGGTCTTGGTTATCCCGCTTTATATGAGGGTGTAATTGCTGTAGCTTCTTTAGAATGGAAAAACCTTTTATCCGCTGAAGAAGTAGATTTTTTTGCCCCTGGAAATAATATTTTTACTACAGCTATAGGTGGGAAATACATAGTATCTGAAGGGAATTCTATAGCCACTCCACATATTACGGGCCTTATAGCACTAATAATTGATCAATATCAAACTCGTAATTATAAAGACGTGATTTGTCTATTAAAAAAATTAGTTAAATAGTAGCAATAGAGATAAGGGAGAGTTAAATGATGAAAAAATTTTTTCTAGTTTTGATGATTGCTTGCCTGGCATTTGCAAATTTTAGTACAGGTGCTTTAGCGAATAATTTTGAGGACCAGCCAATTGAAAGTGCATTTCAAATTATAGAAAACACTGAAGATATTATTACTGCCAAAGCTGTACACCCAAATGGAGATGAGTTGTACGCTACTTTAAATAAAAATACAAATGAATATACATTAAAAGCTATTGTAAAAGATGAAGGTTTACTAAGTTTACTAAGATTTGATAGTAGCGATAAAGAATACGAATACGCGGTTGATGTACAGGAATTATCAGAAGACGGTATTAAAGCTGTATTTACAGATGTTGATTCAGCTGAAAAATTCAAAATCGATGAAACTGTAGAATTTACTGAAAAGGTAGTAGCGCAAGGTCCATTAGTAGGCCTACTTCCTGTTATTGAGTGGGGAGGGGCCGCTTTATTAAGCTGGTTAGCGGCCAATGCAGCCTCGATTACTATTGCAGGTGTAACTGCATATTTAGCATCACATGTTTGGTCAAAATATAAAAACAAATCATACAACTATTACCAAGCTTTCATTAGTGGCGGCGATGTTTATATTGGTTCTGCATTTAAAGATGATGCTTCTGCATTTGCAGCCATTAAAGGATCTGAAAAAGTAGATGTATGGGCTAAAACAGAAAGTAAGGCAAATGAAGCTGCAAGGAAAGGTGGAAAGGGAAACCCACCTGCATCAAATCACCACACAACAGAATCCTTTGGTAAAGGTGATGGTTATTATAAACACTGGCATCCATTAAGAGAAACTCAAATCGATCCACGATCAGGTAGAGCAATCTATGTAAAGAAAGATAATCATATTTTTTACATGTAATTTAAGAGCAATAACTTCTATAATAAAAAAGAAGTTATTGCTTTATTTATCTGCTTTTTGGTTAATTAATAATTGAGTTTGCAAAATTTAATGGGATTTTATAAGAGGTGACATGATGTTTGAAATTAAAAAAATAGATTTTACTTTATATTGTGAAAAAATAGATGTTGCATTAGAACAAAAGGTTGTTTTCTCTATCGAAGATAATAAAGGAGAGAGAGAGTTTGGAAATGTATATAAAGGAGTATTGCTTTACGACTGGATCACAAATAATACTTCCAAATTAGTATTCAATAATTTTGCCAATAAAATTACATTGAAAAATAAAAAAGATACTCATTTTTTTTATTTTTCAATAAGTTGTAATGAGAATAATATTAATCTAGAAATAAGTAAATTTGATTGCGTTTTATTGTCAGAAGAAAAAATCTGTTCAATTAATTTTGATAAAGAAAGATATAAAGAGTTTCAGAATATAAACTCTAGAAGCTATATATATAATCTCGATGGACGCCACATTTTATTACAAGTATTAGATGATATTATTTTAGTTGATTCAGTTGAAAAGGTCTTCTATAATACCGGGAATAAATATGATGTACTCTTCAATTCTTATATCGACACTTTTATAAACGGAGAAATTGATTATATATATGTTCAAAATGGAAAATATAATTGGAAAGACAAAAAACAACATTTCCTTATGTCAGAAACAAATCACGAATTTTTCAAAAAGACTTTAAAAGAAGATGATAGTATTTACATTCTTCCTATAACGGAGTTAATTCATAATATAAAACTAAAATTAGATGTAACCTTCACTCGAATTTCTACTTGTAATCACAAGTGCGGTTACCCTTATTTTGGGGGAGATCTTACTAATGGTATTTTGAGTTTCCAAATAAACGATTTTGTTAATAACCAAACAACGTTAGTCTATTATTCAATTTTAGAATCAAAAATAATTAAAAGAAAACAATTTAATACCCTTTATGATATTGTTTATGCTATGGACGATGATTTTCTTACAATTGTTGATCAAAAGCAAAATGACAGAACTAAAGAAATTATTAGTATCACTGAGAATAAAACTGTAATTTCAATTCCAGCAGAAGAGCATGTAATTACTCTTAATAAGGACTATATTCTAACGGCTAAATATGATGAACAAAATGGTGATGTAAACTTATTTGTATATAAGAATCAATTTACAAAAAAGAAAATAGGAGAGGGCAAGCAATATTTTATCGATTTTGATAAAAAAATAATTGTTGTATTCAAATGATAAAACTAATAGCAATTTTTACAATGTTAATCGATCATATAGGTTACATTTTTTTCCCTGACGCAATGATCTTAAGGATGATAGGTAGATTATCTTTTCCATTGTTTGCGTATGGTATCGCAATAGGAATGAAAAGAACAAAAGATGTGAAAAAGTATGGATTTCGATTATTAATACTGGCTTTAATTTCTCAATTGCCGTATCAATTAGTATTTGGAACTAGGTATTTCAATGTTTTATTTACTTTACTTATTGGCCTATTGTCATTAATTATATTAAAGTCTAACATTAAAATATTTATGAAAATTTCAATTATAGTTGGATTAACATTAATAAGTGATCTTTTAAACTTTGAATATGGTATTTATGGTGTGCTTTTAATTATTTGTTTTTATTTGTGTGATAATAATATAAAGTTGATAAGTTCTGTAACGATTATAACTTTAGCGGGGGTAATTATTTATAATTATCCTATGATACAGTTGGTTTCTATTTTAGCATTATTGATAATCCCCTTACAGAAGAAGTTTGATTTTAAAATTAGTAAGATTGTATCTTACCTTTTTTACCCTTCCCATCTTATTGTTTTGTGGTTTATCGAATATAAATTTTAAAATACAATATCTTGTTACAAATGGTTTCTTATAAATTTATCAAAAGGATAAAATCAAATGAAAAAACTAAGAAATCATTAAATCTTACTCCTTTTTTATACAGAAAAATGATAATGGCATAGTATATTTATTTTTCCATACTCATCGTGACGTTATTCATAAAAGTTACGATACAAATGGTCTAGTAGTAATTGAGTTTCTTTATAAAAAAATCTTTCACTAAGTTTAGAATAGATAAAATAGATGAACGTAATAAGGGACATGTACGAATAGATAAAGAACCAAGTCTTAGTCATTTATTTAGGGTGTATATTTGCTGTTTTAATGTTTATAACTTCTACTCCTGTTCGTTTAGGTGTCCCAACAACAACAACTTGATTTCCTTTTGTATAAACATCTGTGATATTTGTTTGAAACACAACTATATACAGGTCAAGGTCTGTTTCATTTATATCAGTAGGAAAAACAATACCTACTTCGTGTTGAAAATTAAATTCAGCAGAAATCCCGATGGCATAAAAAGGGAATATGCGGTGAAGAGCATAGTGTATTCGAGAAGGAATATAGCTCCATCTCCCACCCCCATATGTGCTATGCCATTGTTCTTCATATATTGGTCTAATGTAGTTCGGTTCGCTTTTTATTACTTTGAAAGGAATTTTTGTTCCTTCTTTTGACACTTCTGAAATGGGGATGACATCGGTAGGGAAATGCACCTCTGTTCCTTTTTTAAATGGGAAAGGTGAGTCAAGAATAGTGGTAGGTTCAGGTGGTTCGAGGCTATCTAAACGTTGTTCCAATTCCTGAATTCGTTTATGTTCACTTTTATCACTATTCGATTGCGAGAAGGATAACTCCATCGCTTTTGTATTTATGGACTTACTGTAAACAAATAAGCTTATAATAATCGAAAAACAAATAATATAACCAATCTTTGTTTTTAACATATTCTAATCACCTCACCATATTTTCTGCTTTTACAAGGGAGTTATTCGTAAGATTAGTTATTAAAGTAACAGGTGCGTTTTTATAACAAATTGAAACGCTTTTTTACTAACGAAGCAGTTTAGTATGCTTTAACCATTGATATATCAGCATTATGGTATGTCCTCTTGGGACGTAATAAGCATAAAATTGGATGATTTTATGAAAAATAATAAACGCTTGAAATCCTTGGTACGTAAGGGTTTTGAGCGTTTTTCTGTTTTTGTAGATATTTTGAAAATCGCATAGAATAATATATTAAAATTAAATTAGGTATACAAAATGTAAACAAGGTGAAAAAAATTAAGATGAATAAATGTTGATTGCAATTTCTTCACTTCGTTCTTCCATTTCTTTTAATACGTGTGCGTAGTGGTCGAGTGTTGTTTGAATATCTGAATATCCTAAACGTTTTGAAACTGAATGAAAATTAGTACCTTTATAAATCAAAACACTTGCATGCGTATGACGTAAACCGTGAATCGAAATATGTTCAATTTCCAATGCATCTAAAGTTTTTCGTAATAATTTTTTAGCACCTTCGTTTGTTACTGCTTTATAACTGATTGTCGATAAAAAACTAAATTGTTTTCATTTTCAGGTGTAGCTAATATCAGTTTTATAAATTCAGTCATCGCAATTGTTCGTTCGGATTGGTCGTGTTTTAATGAACCGAAACCAGTACCTCTTGAGGACATGAGGGAATTTCAAAAGGTACTAGGTGAAGCTTTAGATCATCAAAAACGACAACAAAAGTCTCTCTCATGTATGCCTTAAAGCAAGAATTGAGAAGGTTAAATCAGAATAACGTGGTGGTAGTGGTGGTAAATGTGAAGGAAGCGTCATTATGCCTTACAAAAACGAATGGGTGCAGCATTACATTAAAGAAGGCTGGCACATTAAGAAAGCGTGGGATGTGTCTTTTGAAAAAATGGGAGCAACGTAATGGGGTTGCTTAGTTGAAAGAAAATCAAATCAGCTTCAGTTTTTTAATTTTTTTCCATTTCATCTTTTTTACTTCTAAGTAGCAATGCCATGAATAAAAAACTTGCTACCCAAAAGGAAAAGAAAAAATTTTCAAGCAAAGCCCAATTACCATTTTTGAAATAATCCCAAACCGTTGTAAATAAAAACAGTGTCACAAAGAAAGCGATATATAAGTATTTTCCGAATGTAGTCAATTAAAGCACCTCTATATGTAATTTATAGTATAAAAAATAGCACAGAATAGAAAAGAAACCATTTAAGGGTCACTGGGCTGGAAGTGATATAAGTAAATAACGGGAAGGCCGCGACGGTCAACCAACGCCACAGCCTTAAAAAGTGCGTGCGATACACTCAAGATTAATGTGTGCAAATTAAGATTTCCTATACATTATGGCAAAGCAAAAACCCCAGCTTAACACTGGGGAGACGGTTTGTCAGGTAAATAAATATTATCAATGGTTCTCACATTGTTCACATTTATTTAATGTAAGTTATGAAATGAAATTTTAATTATTTAAAACCTGTTTAATAAATTCTGTTTTAGCTTTTGTGTATGATTCTCTATCTTGGTTAAACCTTTTAGCTAACCCTTGTTTAAGCGTTGAATATTCACAAACTAATTGTAGATTTTCTCGTAAACGGTTGCGAAATAAAAGTTGTTGCTCCCATCGCTCATTTCCTTTAACCATCAAATGCAAATGAGCAACACGCTTATTGTTTTTAACCTTTACAAAGAACCTTCTCCAAGGTCTTTCATCTAATTCTGGGCTAACATAATGCCAATCATATTCAGCCAATTTTGTTGATATATCTTCTACTCTATCAAATGAGTCTGTTTCAGCCATTAAATCAATTATAGGTTTTGCTGGTAGACCAGGTATGGATGTACTTCCTATATGTATTACCTCGCTTATACCATAAGGGTTAAGAAGATCATAAAGATGTTGTTCTTCGTGTCGCCCTTGGTCTTGCCAATCAGGATTTGCCGTTACTATTTCTACAGACTCATTCGCCCATATTGGCCAACCATTTTGGTTGTTATTTTTATCCATTTAAAACAACCTCCTTTAGATAATTTTAACACTATTAAGAATATTATCAAAAAGGACCTAGTTCTAGCGAAGGCACCTAGTGAGTCGGTAATGTAGAAGAGAGATATTAATGCTAAATATGCATAGTCAAGGACCCAACTTAAAGAGTATTTAAAGGTAGGTTATTACTGCACAATATGAGTAAAGAAACTATAAAAGGGTCACTTGGAGGAATAGTGACCCTTAGTAAAAATTTGAAAGTGCAAGAATAATTATGAGCATCAGAAGTTTTGGCGATTATTAATTGTGGATTTTTTATATTAAACATCTATGACCATAATAAAAAATTGGAAATGTTAATACGATTTATGCATAAAACTAGCGCCGACAATAATTAAAAGAATGAATAGAACCACAATTAGGGCGAATTTCGAACCAGAATTAGAGCTATAATCACTACCATAATCTTGAGACATAATAACTTCCCTCCTCTCTATTATCTATAATATGTTAGTTGTAGAAAGGAGAGGAGGTATTTATCTAATCAATATTTTCTTTTGAAAAATAGATAATCATGTTACGTATTGGTAGTCGTATCAGAAAGAAATTTGTGCAGTAAAAAGGAGGGGGATTTATGTGGAAGATGATAGTTAAACAAGTTAATACAGGCCCACGTGAATTAGTGGGTGTAATTAAAGTTAAAGATAATTGATTTGCTGTCTAGTAATAATTAAGTCGTTTATTTTGAAGTGTTAAACATACATAAATACCTTCAAAATAAAAAACAAGCAGCCATAAAATTGGTCGCTTGTTTTGTACCCTTACATTTAAAAGGGCAATAACATTTAGTTAATGAAATTTTGAGGAATACATTCACGAACACCAGAATTTCTCAATGAGTTAAATAAAGCTGCACTGATTCTTAATAAAACATTGGTATCAGTTCCATTTTCTAAATCATAGATTACAAAATAGGCATTATCAACTGTAAAAATACATTTTCGTTCTAATTCAAATCCAGGTGGTACAGTTGGAAGTTGAAAAACTGGTACAACCACAGGTGTATCTCCTTCATCTCTGATAAAATTGAAAGTTTGTTGGTCAATCTCATATATATTAACTGGATCAATCTCCACACCTTTATCTGGAACTGTAATTTCATCTTCGACTAATAGGAAAAAGCGTTCGTTTCGAAAATTGAAAAGACTTCTCGAGCCAATTTCAAATGATGCCATTTTATATTCACCTCCTCTTCTATTCTACAATGTATAATATGTTAGCTGTATAGAAGGAGTGGGGTGTTAAACCATTCAACTATAGGCATTAAAAAATATATTTTTGTGAGATAAGACAATAAAACAGGGTCACTTGGGATAGAAGTGACCCTTAGTAAAAAGTTTCGGAGGTGCAAGACTAAATTAGCTTTACCTTACTATTAATATGATGTAATAGCTATATTTGTATAGTGAATTGCCTTTGAATAAATTTAAAAATAAAAAAGCCGTAGCGTCGTCACACGCTACAGTAAACTAATGAACAATATGATTAACAAACAAGGTAGTGCTGCACATGTACGAATGGCTCAAAAACTATCAAAAATTAGAGGATGAAATTGCAGACATCGAATTTATTCTCGAACGTAACAAGAAAGAATTAAAGCGATGGGTACATGGTGATTTAACAAAAATAAAATTAACTTCTGAAAGCCGTGGAGCACAGTTGGAAGTAATTATCGAAGCTTCTGAACGTGAATTAGCACAGAAAATGAACGACTTGGAAAGTATGAAAAAGTTGATAAATACATTCAGAGGATTAGATAATCAGATAATGTACAATCACCATGTGGAAGGCAAATAGCTAAAAAAGGATTAGAAATTGCTAAAGTTTCATTCGATGTTTTGAAAAATCTAGCAATTCAACAATCGAAAAAAATGTTAGGTATTGAATAGAAGTAACTTGTGAATTTGCCCTCCACATCAATTGTGGAGGGCTTTTATAATCCCAAACATTTGGGGATTCTGTCATCGTGAGTGATTTCCATATGTCCGTATCGGAACAAAATGGCATTATGTATGCTTATTTGTCGACCTTTTCAATCGTGAAATCATTGACCGTAGTGCTAGTGCAAATAAGACAGCAGAGCTGGTTTATCAAGCGCTAGGAAGTATTAGAGGTAACTTGAACGACATTCAAATGTTTCATACAGACCGAGGAAAAGAGTATGAAAATAAGCTCATTTCAAAAGCCCTAGAAACATTCGGAATCCAGCGATCCCTGAGCATGAAAGGATGCCCTTAACGCCGTGGCTGAAGCGATGTTTAAGGTATTTAAAACCGAATTCGCTAACGGAACACATTTCTCTACTCTTGGACAGCTCGCTCTTGAACTTGATGATGCTGTTCATTGGTTCAATAACATTCGAATTTACGGAACACTAGGCTATTTAACTCCAGTGGAATTCAAGCAACAGACCTTATAATTTTTGTCCAGTTTAGTGTTGACATACCATTTATAATAAATAACTGGAAGAGATTTTTTGTTTTAGTTAAAATTAGCGACTTGATTGATGACTTTAAAATGAATCAGCAAATTTAAGGTCGTAAAGATAAGTATAATGAATACCATTTGGCTATGAATTATTTTACTAAGTTTTTACTGATATATGCAAGGTTAGGTAGTACACTAATAAAGTAAAAAGGTTTACTTCAGTAAAATAAGGTATATTATTTTTGTTGAATAGATTCTCTTTAAAGTACAAGAAAAGTAGGTGAACAAAGTGGGGAAATATCAATTGGATACCAAAGGTCAGGTGGCTGTGGCAAAGTATCATGAAAAACACAAGCCTGCCAAATTTGATAAAAAGCAGCAAATTGAAAAAATACGTGCGGAGTATTTGAAAAAAAAGCTAAAACAAACAGATAAATAATATGAATGAAAACATAGGAAGACTAAAATCTCCCTATGTTTTTCTTATTCGAAGTTCTTTTTTTCGATTGATGATAGAGTTTAAACAGCCAATTACTATTAAAACGATAGTGAAACCTAATGTAAATGGTGGCACAATTTTACGTGTTGTAGGTGTGAAAAATAAACATATTCCTTATAGTTTAATACGAAGCGTTTTGTATATTTGAGTGATGGTTTAACTGAGAGAAAGTATGTGATTGCCGAGATTACATTATTCTCAAATAAAGTAGTCAGTATGATTGAAGTAGAAAGAGAAAATAAGGCGCTTTCTACATTAATTGTTGTATTAATTGAAGCAGATAATAAAAATTATCACTACAAGTTAATATTAGACAATATGGTTGATAATTGCGGAACATGGAATAAACATCAGTTGTATTTTCAAAGCATGTTATATATACCCCAAAGGCATATAAGAAAAAATCCAAAACATCAAGCAAAAAGATTTAGAGAAAAAATTTCGAATATTATCTGAGGAGTTGTTTGGAATATATTATTTAAGGAAGACTTACAAAAATTAGTGGTAGAAGCCTTAAGATTTAATCAAGGTTCAGCAAGTATAATTTTAATAGCTAAGTATATATGGGATAATTATGAAAAAGAACTAAAGCAGTCGGGATATTTATTTTATACATGGCAATATGATATTAGATGGGCTAACGAAGAATTAAAAAATTGGTTTTTGGGTTTGAATTAAAAAATAAGTAGGTTAGAGTTTTTTTGTGAC
Source organism: Lysinibacillus sp. UGB7 (assembly GCF_049058285.1). Classification (NCBI taxonomy): domain Bacteria; kingdom Bacillati; phylum Bacillota; class Bacilli; order Caryophanales; family Bacillaceae; genus Lysinibacillus; species Lysinibacillus sp. UGB7. Next base: position 17,756 of record NZ_JBMGUV010000050.1, on the reverse strand, counting down.
ATTCGTGTAACACACCGCTATTACTCTAAGTATGGAGGTGTGTTACATGAAAAAAATTCTATCAATCATGTTAATTGCTGCAATATTAACAAGCGTTCTTACGGGATGTGCGAAAGAAAAAATTAGTACAGGTAGAGAGGTTAAGTCACAAATAAATAATTTAGACTTTAACTTTAGTGTGGATCCTGAGACACTTGCGTTTGAGGTGGAGTCCAATGGATTTACTGAGAAGGTATCGGAACCATTGGGGAAAATGAATGTTTCAAATTTAACAGACAGTGGAGATAACATTAGCTGGACCTATTTAGAACAGGAAATTGAGGTTGATATCGTAAAAAAAGATAAGTATGTTGATGTAACCATAAAATCCAGCAAGGATGAAGACAACATGTTTGCATGGCCAAAAGTGAAAGGTGATGGATATATGCTCCCATTAAATCAAGGGAAGTATATTCCAAGCAATGATTCTATTTGGAAAAATTACTTAAGTGAAGAAAAAATGAAAGTAATTGAGGCTTTATCTATGCAATTTTTTGCAGTTGATAAAAGTGAGTATTCGCTAGTATATATAATTAAAAATCCTTATAATAGTGAAATTGTTTATAATACAGAAAATGATATTGAGTTTACTTTTAATCATGAGTTTCCAACTATTAATGAAGAGAAGGAATATGGTTTTAGAATATATATAACGGAAAAAAATCCAGTAGATGTTGCAAAGACCTATAAAAATTATTTGATTGAACAGGGAGACTTCAAAAGCTTGGCGGATAAGGCTAAAGAAAATAGTAATATTGAAAAGCTTTATGGTGCACCTCATGCTTATTTTTGGGACAGAACTGTGATTTCAGAAGAAAATATAAAATGGGCAAAACTGAGAGAAAGTTTTCCCGAAAAACTGAGATTATGGATTCAGGGGCTATTAACTACTAATGTTGAGGATGAATCAGAGCTTTCATCGGCTTTTGAAGATTTAAATAGCTTAGATTATGTAGACAAATACACTAAGAATAGAATAATAAAAGGCTTAAGTGCCGTAATGCAACTAAAAGAATTCTATAATCCGGAAGTATTTACTGAAACAGATAAAGAAACTCAGAGGCTGTTAAACACGGGAATAGAAAATTTAAATCCCGTTGAATTAATTGACCTAAATAAGAGATTATTAAAAAGCATACTTGAAGATGTAGTTGACCCAATAAAGAAGTGGGCAGATGCTAATACTGTAGATGTGATAAAGGACATGAAGGATTCTGGGTTAGAAAATATGTGGATCGGCTTGGATGATTGGCAGGAAGGATTCATTAAACCAGAGTTAGTTAAAGAAGCAGAAGACTTCGGCTATCTATTTGGTACCTATGATTCATATCATTCAATCCATGAACCAGGTAAAGAGAAGTGGGAAACTGCTAAGTTTAAGGATGCTTCACTTTACAAGAATGCAACTGTAACAAATAAAAATGGAAACAAGATTGAAGGATTCCAAGGTGCAGGTAGAAAGTTGAATCCGACGCTTGCAATGCCTAGTGTAAAAGAAAGAGTAACTTCAATTTTAAATACGGGCATAGCATTTAACTCATGGTTTTTAGACACAGATGGCACTGGAGAAATCTTTGATGACTATTCGCCAGAACATATTACTACTGAAAAGGAAGATATCCAGGCTAGGATTAAGAGAATGGAGTATCTGCAAAAAGAATGGGGTATGGTAGTAGGAACAGAGGGCGGAAATGATTTTGCTAACAAATCTATTGCCTTTGCACATGGAATAGAAACGCCATCATTTTCTTGGATGGACGAGGATATGGCAAAAAACAAAAAAAGTGAGTATTATGTAGGGAGATACTATTCGAGTAATGGTGGAGTGCCCGAAATGTTTTCTAAACAAATACCACTAAAGGATAAGTACAAGAAGTTATTTTTGGATCCAAACTACACGATCCCATTGTATAAGTTGGTTTACAACGATTCAGTGATCACATCTCATTGGTGGGGATGGGGAACCTTAAAATTTAAAGATGAAATAACAAATAGAATGTTGTATGAGATACTTTATAATGTACCTCCTTTATATCATATAGATAAACGCGAGTGGGAAAAACATAAAGAAACAATTGTAAGGCATTCAAAGGTATGGTCAAATTTCAGCAAAAAAGCAATAACGGAAGAAATGACAGATTTTAAAATTATATCAGATGATAGACTTGTTCAAATGACTGAATATGGTGAAGCATTAAGTGTAGTAGCAAATTTTTCAGATGATGAATTTAACTATCAAGGCGAGACAATATCAGGAAAATCAGTGTTAATTATTGATGGAAATAGTAATACTATCTATTCACCGGAAAAGTAAGCGTGAAATTCGCAATAGTTTAACTGCTAATTTTCCTTGAGACAATCTTCCGAGAGGCTGAATCTGAACGTTAAGGAATAGTTTACAAGAAAACATAGAAGTAGCTAATCCATTGTGATGGGTGGTCTAAAAAAGTAGGTAAACAAAAGGTAAACATTTTATACGTTAATCATACGTTAACCATTGATATATTAGCATTATAGTATGTCCTCCTGGGACGTAATAAGTATAAAATATAAAATTAGATGATTTTATGAAGAGTAAAAGACGCTTGAAATCCTTGGTACGTAAGGGTTTTGAGCGTCTGTTCTTTTTGGGGTTTTCGATTAGATTCGATTAAGTATTTAAAAGTTATTACATAGATATTACACAAGGTTCCTGACAATCAAATGAACAGTGATGAAGTCGAGCAACAACCGACTGAATAGCAATTGAACAAAGGGCTCTAGTCTCTTAAGGATTCGTCATTTTAAGTGGTTACGATAGCAATTTATACAATGACATATTAAGTGCTTGGAGCAAAATCACAAAGATGTCCACAACGGAAGCTGCTACATCAAAACAAGAGCTGTTATGACGCAATCCCCAAAACACAGAGCGCCAGCACCAATTAAATATATTTGAGATTAGTTGATAAAAATGTACAGAATATTCCTATTAGATATTGTTCCTGTGCTTCTTACCAGTTTCAACACCTACTTCGAAAATAAAGACGATCATAAGAAAGAAAAACACAATTTTGTAGCAGAGTTAACTGTCCAAAAGCCCAAATAATACATGAACACAAGAATGATAGATTAAAGAGTTTTAACAATCTTTAGAGTCATCCTGACACCTCCTGATATTTGGAATATTGAATTGTGAAAGGATAACATAGTTAGGAAGTTTTTAGAACTATGAATTGATTCATGTACTGACACTTTGTTATTGTTTTTCATATTTTTTATTACTCAATAGTAATTTTGCCATCGCATAAAAAATTATTACCCATAAGGAAAAAAGAAAATTTTCAAGCCAAGACAAATTACCATTACTGAAATAATCCCAAATAGATGAAAATAAAAACAGTGTTACGAAGAAAACAATATAGAAGTATTTTCTTATGAATGTCATTTGAATCACCCCGATATGTATTTTATGTAAATTATAGCACGAAAAAACCGTACTGTGATTAGACGCTACGATTCAAAATTAAGTAAATTAACAATTAAGGTAGGTGCTGTACATGTACGAATGGTTGCGAGATTATCAAGAATTGAGGATGAAATCACAGACCTTGAACATAATTTAATTCGCTCACAAAACGAATTGAAAAGATGGGGACATGGTGATTTAGCAAAGTACAAGCTTACAGCTGAATCAGATGGTGCAAGGTTAGAAGAACGAATCGAAGTCATTGAATACGGCTTGCACATAAAATGAATGATTTGAAAAAAATGATTCTTAAATTTAAAGGTATCGAACAAAAAATTATTTACGATAAATATGTTGAAGATAAGATACTCGAACAAGTTGCGGAAGATTAGAGTGCCCAATATATCTATGCTAAACATGCTCAAATAAAGAGATTTCTTAGTTTCAATACCATATGATTAATATAGTATACTCTATATTGTCTCTATTAAACCTATTGAAAATCCGTTATATGATAGTAGTATTAAAAAGCGCACAGACGAAATACGGTGTAAAATTTCATTACAATAATAAACACGTTCGTTTGTACGTGTTTCCTGAAAACAAGCAATTGAGGCTACTGAATCGGTAGTCTCTTTGTATAATTACAATACATTCCATTTATACTATCATGTAGGTAGAATGGAGGTGTTGACTAATGGAGTATGAATATACAGTGAAGTTTTACTTTGACGAAAATCGTGAAGAAGAATATAAAATCAAGACTAATATTGGACAAGAAACATTTACAGAAGAAATTTCTAATGGGTTCAATGAGAAGTCCTGGTATTCATTTACTGAAACAGAAAATTATAAAACGATTTTAATTAGAACTAAAGATGTTTATAAGGTAGTAGCAGAACAAGATATTTTAACATTTGATTGATCCAATGTATTAAGCCACATCTAAAAAGGTGTGGCTTTTTATTGTGTTTTATATTTCCAATGATGACATATTGTCCCATTAATATTATGATTAGTGTGAAAGGGGACATTGTTATGAATTTTGAAACAAAATATTTAATTAGATGGGGAATTCCTGGATGGATTTTTTTACTGTCATTAACACCTTATGTATTAATATTATATGGTGGGCATTTGACAAGTACAATTTATAATAAGAATTTACTAGTATTAGGTACTTTTGTAACTTTAGCAGGAGTTCCATTAGGTTATTTCTTTAATCAAATACACCATTTAATAAGTTGGGTTATCCCAAGAATATTTAAAAATGGTTGGGAAGAATATTTTAAAGATGAAATAAAGGTTGATAATCTTTTGTCTAAAGAAAAAAACGAACATTATAAACAACGATACAGAAATCTTCTTTCTAAAAAACACGAGGTTGGGTCAGTGCTTTCAAGTTTTAGTGGAGCTTTTTTAATCGTATATTTCAACTCGATTTCAAATAATATGTCAAATTTCGAATTTTGGTACACAATCGTCTTAAGTATATTGGTTGTTGGTTGGTATTTTTTAAGGAAATATGCATCAGCAAACATAGATTTATACTTTGAAGAACTTCTTAAAGCATCCGAGAAATGATTTGCCCCAAAAAAGTTAGACATATTTAGTTAAGCAACTTCTAAGACCTGAGTTCGGTACTCCACCGGGCTTAGGTCTTTTAATTTTGCCTTGGAAGGTCTGGTTCATCTTTCACCAGAGCTAATTATGCTTTATCGCCGTTGATGGTACTTCCCTAGAGCCAAATATAAACGATAGTGATAAATTATTTGCCAAGATAGGAAGATGGGTTTTGGACTCGAAGCTCTTTACTGAATGGATTACCCCCTATTCCTTTCCTTTTTTTAATATGTTCATGACAATTCATGTCATTGCTATACTGATTGCTGCAGCAATGCACATAATTTCAAATATGTTTTCAAAAAAATAAAGAAGAGGAATTGGTATGCAAATAATGATTTCCAACAGTTCATTAAATTTTCGAGCAAGTGTACTAGTCTTATATATTTGTCTAACTTAGTGTAGTAAGCAGATTGGAATATAAATTATTATTTGTTTATGAAGGTGTGTATATATGTGGAATGCCAATAGTCTTTGGACAGCCTATTTCTTTGTGGCGTGGAAGGAGAAATAACAACAATGATGGTGATGGTTGTGGGACAGGTGGTTGACTTTAGGATACTTATGAAGACTTCTTAAGAACTACCAATCTTATAATTATTTTTAGTCTTAATTCCATCTGCCTAAGTAATTAAAGAAGTTATTATTCAGGTGGGGTGTATTTTACAATTCAGCAACGTGGTAAGTAAAAATGTATAGTTTGTTCAGAACGATGTAGTAATCAATCAATGTCAGGATTAACAAATAAACACGCACTGCAGTAAAGACCAGCAAAGATAACTGCACTCCAATCGTTAGATTTTCTGTCTAACAATTGGGGTACAGTTGTGTTCTGGTCTTATTTTTGTTTAGTATTCTCTTACTTCAAATGAAGCAATCTTATCATGTACGATATATTCCGTTACTTTTTTATAAGGTGAAATTGTTTTTGAAAATTTAAATGTTGAAGTACTTTGTGCACTATCAAACCAAATCAAATAATCATTTAATACTTTATTAGTAACGTCATACTCTTTTGTTATACCGTTTACTAAAGTAATGCTTAAAATAGCACTTGAAAATTCATTGATTGATTTTTTTACAATCACCATACTAGTGGCTGCAATATCGGTGTTTTCAATTTTTGCAGTAATAATTGCTTCACCTTCGTGAATAGCAGTTACATTACCATTTTGATCAACAGTTGCAATTGCTTCATTACTAGAAGACCATATTATTTTTGCAGTATCTGGCGTAACTGTTACTATTAATTTATCTTGACTACCTTCTAGAAGTTCTAGAGAATTTTTGTCTAAAGTAATTGATTTGTCAATAATTCCTGCATCTCCAAGACTACCAGCTGCATCAATATCAATAGCATCAATTCTAACAGAGTAAGTGTCTACATTAGAGGGAGTACTTGTTATGAAAACTTCAACTTTATGAAGACCAAAGGTTAAACCTTCTTTTTTAAAAGCTAAGGTTTGATCTTGAGTAGAACCAAAACTCTGAAGATAACCCTGATCAATTCCATCTATTTTAACTAATGCGTCTTTTGTGAATGCAGGCGTTCTAAATGTAATGATATTAATTTTACTGCCTAAAAACCAAAATTCCATTTTAGCAGTTTGATTTTTCTTAGCACCCATACTTCCATTTTTATAATCACCAGAATATTTTGTAAATCTTTCCCATTTATCCTCTTCGTACATTAAACTATCGTGATTATCTTCATATCTCTTCCAACCCTTTTCAGGTTTTTTTAAACTATCCCCAACTACCGCACTGTTTTCAGGAGTATTATTTAAATTAGTAACACCTTCCTCATAATCAACTTTTTCTGCTGATGCACTTTCAACATTCATACTAATTAGAACGAATAGCATTAATGCTAGATAAATAAAACTATTTTTGAATAACTTCTTCACTTTTGTATCCTCCTTTAAAACTGTCGAAGTACTTTAAATAACTTCTAAATCCAATTTTAACCATTGTAAGTCTTATTTACCATGATAATTATCGTTTATTTTTAATAATAAAAAACAGGGTGTTCACCAGCATGAATAGATAATGTTGCTGAATTATGCGCAAATCAAGTGAAGCTTAGGGTTATTTTTTATGTCTCCACAGATGATTGTGGAGGGCTTTTATTATGCAGAAAAGGAACTATTGTAATGAATAGTTAGGTGGAAATGGAGAAATTGATACATTCATCTCTTTTTCTGTGGATAGTACTCCTTTATTTGAATCGCACTATCTATTCTACACACGTATAGTTATATAGATATATCTCAACAACAATTTTAAGAACATGTTTTTTACTATATAGCGCTTTTGAAAATAGTTATTTTGTATTGAGTGAAATTCCCTGTCATGGTACCATATAGACATATAGGTAAATACATATTTTGGAGGCGTAATTATTAAAAATAGTAAAATAAGGTTTTTAATATTATTAAGTTTACTCTCTGTTTTAATTCTATCAGCATGTAATCAGAAAGAAGTAAATGCTGATAAACCAATAGAAGATGAGCAAGAAAAAGTAGTAACATCTAGTCTAGATAATGTAGATGAAAATGTTGAAAAAGTTAATGGTAAAGAAGTGAATAATGAGGACAATGAATTAAATACATCATTAACATTGGTATTAGATAACGTTATTCCTAGAGACCCAAGTATTGATGATAGTGTGTACGGATATGAATTAAATTTTATGATGAAATTTATTAACCATACAGATAAGGATATTAAAGGGTTCATAGCAGAAACATTTTTTTATGATATGTTTGGCGAATTAGTATATACATTAGATTTAAAGTATGAGTGGGATTCTATTCTTGCTAATGATTCTACAAGCTTCAATACTGCTGTTGATTTAAATCAATTCAAAGATGCAGATATGCGTTTTTATAATTTACCATTTAAGAATATGACTTTTAATTACAACATAAAATCTATAATCTTTGCTGATGGAACTATTATATAAAACTCACTAGGTGACCTTTTAAACTATTAGCTCCAAACGCTTAATAATAATGCCTAGAAGGTTAAATTTGGACCAAGTACGTAATAGAACACATCTCTAATTTGTCTAAAGTCTTGATAATATCGCATTTATTATTGATAGTAACCTAACCGATCGGGGGTGGAATACCTCATTTTCGTAGAACAAGCGTTTGAACAAACTAAAAAGCGCCACAAATCCTTTTTTTATCAAGGGTTTGTGGTGCTGTTTCTTTTTTCATTAAAAATGAAAAAAAAATAAAAAATCTTCATGCTATTCATCATCCTTCATGAAATATTTGTGTAATGTAGAATAACTTATAGCAAAATCGGAAATGAATAGGTGTAAAATGAAGGGGTTGATAGTTATGGAATTTTATAAAGACAAAGAAATCTACTGCTATAGCTGTCGTAAAAAAACTTTATTTACATGTAAAGATAAGCATCAAAAAAGTGGAGTAGACAGTCATTGTAATGAATGTTCGGGCCTTTGGTTTGAATGGCAAAATCGAGCAGTGGAGCGGGAAATGGAAAAGTGGATTGAATATAACCAAGGGCTGGCAAATTAACTTCATGTCTATTCTCAATATTCACCAGTTAGAAGGCTTTATAACAATGATGAATTAGATATAAAAAACACAATTGAATCTATGTACTTGTACTATTGTAAATACTTCATTTTCCGTTTATTGCTATAGCATTGAAGGGGAATGTAATAACCAGTAACTTCATTACAATCTAAATTCCTTATATAAAAAAGAGGCCTCCTAATGAAAGGGTGCCTCTTTTTGTATGGTTACATCATTAAAATTAAAGTTTTACGATGTTTGTAGCTTGTGGTCCACGTTGGCCGTCTTCTACTGAGAATTCAACTTTTTGACCTTCTTCAAGTGATTTGAAACCGTCACCTTGGATTGCTGAGAAGTGAGCGAATACGTCGTTTCCGCCTTCAACTTCGATGAAACCAAAACCTTTTTCTGCGTTAAACCATTTTACTGTACCTTGTGTCATTTAAATGACCTCCATTAATTGTATTTAATAATATCATATTTCATCGAAAGAAAAAAATTCACATATTACAAAAAGTATCTAACAAAACACGATTACTCTTTGTAATATGTGAATTCATAGCTTTCTTGCAAACGATGTTATTACATTCATTATATATCGAAAAGTCCTGTTTGTCTAGTGCAAACTTCAATTATTATTTATCAACAGTACATTCGTAGTTAATATGTTCAATTAGGAAGATATTTCAGCATCAAGAACACCTTCGATAGCCCCTATTATGGAAACGCTAATACGGCAATTCCAAGAGCATCTGCTACAAAAAAAGTGCTGTCAGTCTAATCGAACATGTTCACGAAATGACAAATGAATACGTAAAAACAGCTGTCGCTAGGTGTCCAATTAAATGAAATTGTAATTTTGTATGGAATCAAAAGTTAAATGGTTTTGATTTTTTATTGTTGAATATATCACTTTATGATACATTGTTTTTAGATATATCATAAAGTGATATAAAGAGGTGGAAAAATGAAATCTTTGGAGCAATTAACCGATTCCGTGTTTTATATTATGGCGGGATTTACGCAACCTAGACATGGATATGCAGTCATGAGTGTGATTGAGGAGTTGACAGATTCTCAAGTAGTGATTGGGCCAGCATCACTTTATACAATTATAAAAAAGCTTATCAATGAATCTTATATTAAGTTAATTGATGATTCAGATTCACGCAGAAAAGTATACGTATTAACTGATAAAGGGCGAGAGGTATTAAGGCAAGATATTAAAAGACGTAAAGCGATGTTAACGTTTGCTGAAAATGGATTATGGGAGGATTAAAATGAGAAAAACAAAATATATTACATCCAACGGCATAGCTTTTTCAGAGAATAAAGATTTAGAGGTATTGACAAAGTATGCAGCAAAAGGTTGGATTGTAAAGAGGTTTAAAAAAATGGGCTACGAATTGGAAAAAGGCCCTGCTGAGGATGTTATTTTTAGCCTTGATGTACGAAGTTTAGCGGATAATGAGCTAGAGGAATATATTGAAATATTTGAGATGGCAGGTTGGACATATGTATGTTCGAGTTATAATATGCATTTATTTAAAGCAACGCCAGGTACAAATCCAATTTACACCGATTTAGAATCGAAGCTAGATAAAGTAAAAAGACTTAGAAAATCCGTTATTCCGGCAGTTGTTATTAGTGTGACAATTCTAATTGTGAGCTATGTGTTACACGTAATAAGCTCAGGACAATTAAGTACGATTTTTTTAGTTGTTTTTATGCTATCAATTGTATTGGCTGTACCAATGGCGATGACCTTAATGGCTACGTACTATCATTCTTATCGAACGAAATGATATAGATGGAGCCTTAAATGGGTAATTTTAGCTATATAAGCTACAACTAGCTCATATGCTTTTAAGGATGGTATTATGCAAGCTTCACAATTGAAGGATTTACAGAAGATGCAATGAAAATGGGCTAGCTTCTACTGTTTTAGTACCTGATGCCGATGAGTCATACACATTTTAATGTTGAATTCGCAGTTATTAATCCGTACGGCATAACTTGAATTGGTTTCTTTAGTATATTGTATTGAAGTAGTGTCAAGTTCAGCCAAAAACTAATTCACTACTTAGGCTGCTGGATTTTTCCTTTTTTCTAAAAAGGTGAAACGTGGCTTAAAGCACGAAGAGCATGATGGTTTTTTAGACACTGTTCCTGGAAACTAATAAAAGGGTCACTCGGGTGAAAGTGACCCTATTCAACAAGCAAGGGTATTGTATTTCTAAAATAGAAATTTAAATTAATACATGAAACTAGCGCCAACAATAATTAGCAGAATGAATAAGACAACGATAAGAACGAATGTTGAATCATTACCATGACCGCTGTCACACCCATAACCATAACCATAACCATAGCTATATCCATAACCATAGCCTTGATTTCCCATGAAAAAATCCCCTCCTTTTATAACTATTGCAAATAAGATAGAAAAGGTCATTTCCTAAAATAGAAGTGACCGATAACCTTGGGGGTGTGTTTTTAATTGAAGATGGAAAATAAAAACTTTATTTGAACTAGGTACACTACCATATTATGCGGTATATATGTGTAACTACTAGGTGTTTGCCATTTAAAATAAAAGAGCCACAGCGTATGACAATGCTAATACAGCAGATTACAAATAAGGTAGGTGTAGCCCATGCTCATAAAGAGGATGTCCTTTATGATTTTTAAAAACTCATCTGTACATTGTATTGGACTTGAATAAAAAATCCTTTATCGCAAGCTTGTGGAAGCCAAAACACGCTAAACGATTACAGGTGAGCTTGGTTACTCATGCGGACATATGTACAATAAACATGCACAAATCATGCGAATGTGGAATTTGCAGAAAGTATAATGGTTTAATGTTTGAAAAAGTAGTTGTATTGCTTGTTCTTCTGAAATATCGTGTTATACTCAGTCGTATTTAACATCAAGGGGGTAAGTGACTAATGTCAGTTAGTAAGATAGAAGAATATTGGCGTAAGTACGCTAGCGAAAATGACTTAAACATGAGTGTTCCAGACGCATGGATGTTTGGAGATGGTTCCAAAGAAATGGGAGATGGCTTAGGGAGTTTAGTTGTTAATGGAATTAAAACAGGAACATGCGCTGCACATTGTGTATATGAGCTGGAAGAAGAAGAAATTCAAAAAGTTGGACAGTACGATATTGTATTGGATGGAGACAATAATCCATTAGCAGTTATAAAATATACCAAGGTCGAATTAGTTAAAATGAATGAAGTAACAAATGATTTTGCAAGGTCTGAGGGTGAAGGGGATTTAAGCTATGATTATTGGTATCGTGAGCATGTTAAATTTTTCACTTGGGAGTTAAGTCAATACGGACTTCCTTTTACTCCGGACATATTACTCGTTTGTCAAACGTTTAAGGTAATGAATATCTATAAAGATGAGAAATAAATTGAAGAAAAATAAAATGTGTAAACTATACAACCTAAGTTAAAGGTTGTACCAAAAAATAACCGCTTTAAATCCTTAAATAATAAGGGTGTAAAAAGCGGTGTTTTTTTAGAATATTTTAGAAAAAGAAAATTGCGATGCTACTACACAACTAACCAGAACCTCATGTGAGTCGCGGAATTCTAACATGTTTTTTTGATTAAACTTCTTCTTGGAAATAGATTTTATAAAACTTTCGATTGGTTGTTTCATCATAGCCAACCTCAATCAGTTCATGCACTTGCTCAATATCACGAACGTTAACTTGAATTTCAATGTTGGAATCGAGTTTGATTTTCCGTTTATAACTTTTTTCCGCCTTAGCAATCGCGCTCTCGGAAATGACTGTTTCGTAGGGTTTTACCGAATTTACGATAATATCTTTTTGTACAGGATCGGCCTCGTCGAATACCGTGTCCATATAATCATTTACCTGGAATTCTTCTTCATTTCTAAAGTAATCGAGCGTTTTGTTTAAAAACCCCAATTTCTCGGTATTCGTAAAACTCTCTTCTTTTAAAATATATTTTTTACATTCTGCTAATGCTAAATTTGTTTTATGATAATGTTCATCTGCTACCTTAATTTTTAAAAAACGCTCTTGCCAGTAAACTACATCTTCTTTCTTTTTCATTTTCATAAAGACAGCAGGTGCTTCGTCTGCCCCCATATCCACGATGACAGCTAAATTATTGATTTTCTTAACATTAATACCGTCGATGCCATTCACAACCATTTTATTTTGCTCGTTTTTCACATCTAAAAATATTTCTTTTTCATCGATTTTTACAATGGCAATGACTTTTTTGACATCTGTAGACATTAAACAATTTTCAAATAACCCAATAAATAATTCGCCACTTTTAATATGAGGATGCCCAGATGCACTATGTAGGTGGGTAGCGATATGCTGTGATTGTTCAAGGAAACTATTCTCTGAATCAAATATCGCCTTCACATATGTATACACTTCATTTAATCCAATATCCGTTTCGTGGAAAAATTCGTATTGCTGCTCCAAATCGAGTTTGTTAAACGCTAATTGCGTAAAGGCTGCTTCTAGCATGACCTCTGGCTGAGAGAATGCCTCTTCTCCTAAAACAAGCGTATCACTTACTTGATGTACGACATACTGTGCTAATTTACTGTCACTTACTTCTAGCATGGTCTTCACCTTCTAATCATTAGTTGTAGATAATTTACCATACCACAACCCGTACAATATTTTCATGCTTTTTAATTGTGGTAATGATTGGATTTTCATTCTCCAAATTTACAACGGATCCTTAGTAAGGAAGCAGTGAAAGATGTAGAAATGTTGGTTTGAAACAATTGGTTACAGGTTTATGTATGCATAAGATTGTCTGTTGAGGTAATGGATAATTTTGAATTTTTTTGAAACTTTCTTAATCAAATATCCGTAATTAATTGAGGGGGGAATGTAAATTGACAAAAATTTATATAATGTTCATTACTAAAGGGATAGATGGTCAACAATGTGAACAGAAGGTAAATGAAAAACTATTTGTGAAGAAATCGAAACTAAAAGACTATTTGAAAAAAGAAGGCTATTATAAGGAATCAAAAAATCACTATATCAAAATTAATGAAGAAGCTACGTATATTGCTGAAATAGAAAAAATAAAAGTTAAATGATAACGAGTCACGTTCAATGAGCGTGACTTTTTTTAGTTTTGGAGTCAGGGCCTTTAATATTACAATGGATGTCTCTGCTTTTGGTGATGGCATGGGAAAACTTATTATATTGCATAAATGTAAAGCAAATTTATCTATCATATTCATAGTCATAAGGAACATCTTTATTTCCGCATCCAACAAGAAGTAATGATAAAGATAATAATAAAAACATGTTTAAAAAATATTTTTTCATATAAATGAACACTCCTTCGAAATAATTCACTTTTTGTATTCACGCCGGACTTATAATAATTATAGTTTAAGTGTATTTATTTAATAAGTACATAATTGAATTAATATCATAAATAGTTTTTCTATAAAGAACACGAACATTTTTTGTAGGAGCGTAAGGTGGCGACTCTAGCGGGAAGCGTCCGCCTGTATTGATATTTAAAAGTGAATTATGAAATTGATTCAATTTAATGTATTTTAATGCTACTTCAGTTTTTATACATAAGGACATCGTGGAGCCGACCTTTTTTGAAAAACTGGTTCTTTTAGTATAAGTGTAATGGTTTGTATTTCTCTTTTTAAGGTTAGACTGATATCGAACATAAGGAGGGAAATACAATTGTTACAATTTGAATCTAATATTGTTGGAAAACAAATAGGATTTGGATATTTACGTGATCACATTGAAGGACAAGGTTTTACAATTGGAGGTAATTGGGATTATGACAAAGGGAGTTTCGATACGGTTTTATGGCGTGACGGAGGCGAAACTATCTATTTGCGGGTACCTTTTATCGTAACAGAGGGAGAGTTGGATTTTTATGATGCGCAGATTCGCTTCCAAACCCCTTTTGTCATCAAACATGTGACGAATATAGGATTAGATTATGATGAGGGTTCATTGCTAGAAGCTACGGGCGCTAGTCAATTTCAAACGCCTCTTGATAAAGATGCTCAGATCCACAATAAAAGTAAGTGGGTGCATGCTGGCGAAAAGGTAGTAGCAGAAAAAATGCTACCATTTTTTCACTAAGAAAAATCATTGGCATTCCGAGGGTCACACTTTTATTGAAGTGTGGCTTTTTGCATGTAGAAAAATGAAAAATGCTTAAGTACATAGCGAACTTAGCTTAATCACCTCAAGTCTTTTGGCCTTCTTTAAAATTGGTTCAATATAATCAAAAGTTAAAAACTAATTGTCAGAAAATATTACCAATATTATAATAGGATTAATTAATACTATTAAATGAGGTGAGTTTATGGGAAAAGCAGTTAGTAATGACTTTCTATTTTCGTACCAAAAATTGCAACATGAACGACTCATCGACAGAAAAGAAGAGTATTTAGAAGTTCTTGAAAAAACGAAGATTGAAGGCGAAGTTTTAGAATTTGCTAGTATAATAGAAGAGGCGCCTGAGTGACGTCTTCTTCTTTTTTTTGCCTTTAAATAAGTTTTTTCCAGAATAGATACCGAACAATTTTAAGGTATTAACCACTATGCCCGTTTCTTCAAATGATAGTCTTATTTCCAACACTAGGGATTCAACAATCATCTTCGTCTATAAGATGCTTTTTCATAGCTCACTATGATTAACATCTCCGCCAACAGTAAATCATGTTAAATCGTTCCTTGGTTGCTATAAAGGGCATGGTTTTTTAAAAGTTTGTCAACTCCACCTGAATAATAAGACATTCGTTGATTGGCCGTTTCAATAGATGCCCATTCGATTTGAGTAATTTCATGTGGCAATTTTATAGTTTCTATACCCGCTTCAATCTGCGCATCAAATGTAAAAAGTAAAGCATGGTGATTTCTCTTTGTAAACTTTGCTTCATTTACTGCTGGTAGGCTTCCAATTGTAACTTTATAGCCAGTTTCTTCAAATGTTTCACGAATGGTTGCTTCAATTAGTGTTTCATCAGCCTCAACCTTTCCACCAGGTAGCGACCAATGACCTTCATGATTATGTACCATAAGAATTTCATTATCGATATTTTTGATTAATGCATAGACGACTTTTACTTCTTCCATAAGAGACACCTTGTACTTAGTTTCATGTGAATTCTTTAATGAGGACGAACTCGTTTTTTGGCATAGCATATAGACCAAATCCAATGACTCACCACTGTTATAATAAGAATCACTGTCATGAAAAAAGTTTTTTCAATCGGGAACAGTAACTTGAAGATAATGGATAAAATAAGCATGGGCAGCACAATTAAAAACCAAATTTTGACGATTTTATGTTGAAAATTCATGTCGAATCTTACCATTGTCCAATCACTCCATTAGGGTTTAACTTGATTTAGTGTGGTACGACACTTAGTGCTATTTACAGTTTATTGGAATTTAATGAGGAAGTAAAGGCTCCATGAATGAATTGGGTAAAAGAAAGTGTTCTAGGATAATCAAATTAAAGAAAAGAGTGATAGTGGTTGAAAAAAGTTTTTGTCCTAACGATGCTGACCCTGTTTTTACTAGTAGGGTGTATTAGCAAAGAGCCTCAAAAAGATAATCATGGTGCTATAGAGATGTCTAATACAGAAGTAGAAGTTATCGCAGATAAACTAAAAATACCATGGTCGATTGAAAAAGTAGACGATACATTTTATTTATCAGAAAGACCGGGAACTATAGTGAAGATAGCAAATGGTGAAATAGAGAGGCAACATGTGAAACTCGAAAAAGACCTTGCGACAGCTTCAGAAGCAGGATTATTAGGGTTTGCTCTTGCTCCAGACTTTCCACAATCGAATCGAGCATATGCTTATTATACGTATGTAGATGGCGCCAAACAATTTAACCGGATTAGTACATTAAGGCTCGAAGACAATTACTGGAAGGAAGAGCAGTTGCTCCTCGATCATATTAAAAGTGGCACGTATCATCATGGAGGAAGGCTTAAGATTGGGCCAGATGGCAAACTGTATGCAACTGTTGGAGATGCACTGAGTCCATCTAGAGCACAGGACCGAGACACACTGGAAGGGAAAATTTTGCGAATGAATTTAGATGGATCTGTACCGAGTGATAATCCATTTCCAAATTCTTATGTATATAGTTATGGGCATCGTAATCCTCAAGGCCTGGCATGGTCGCCAGATGGTACATTATACGCTAGTGAACACGGCAATACTGCAAATGATGAGCTAAACATCGTTGATGCGGGCCACAATTATGGCTGGCCGATTATCGAAGGTACTGAGAAACAAGAGGGCATGATTGCTCCACTGTTTACATCAGGAAGCAACACTACTTGGGCGCCATCAGGTATGGATTATTATGACGGTAAATTGTATGTTGCCACATTAAAAGGAACGGCAATTTTGGAATTTGATGTTGAGACGGGTCAACAAAGAAAAATAATTAGTGGACTAGGTAGGATTCGAGATATACTAGTTGATGGAAAGTTCCTGTATTTTATTAGCAATAATAGAGATGGACGGGGTATTCCACTGGAAAATGACGACAAATTGTATCGAATTCCATTAAGACATTAAACTAATTTACGAGGAGGATTATGATGACGAAGGATTACACAAGAATTGCAGTAGCGATTGATTTTTCAGAACAATCACTAAAGGCTTATGAACGCGCTGTAAGTATAGCAACGGAGGGTGGGGCTACTTTAAAATTGGTCAATGTTGTTGACACGAAATCATTTGGAGCTATCACCGCTTATGACTTGAAGTATGCTGAGAAACTGAAAGAGGAAAACCTCATCAAAATCGAAAAAATAAAGAATGAAGCTCAAACTGCGGGTGTAACAAATGTAGAAGTTGTTGTAGAAACAGGTTCTCCAAAGGGCATTTTAACACAACTACCTGATGTTGATTTAATTGTATGTGGTGCTACAGGGTTAAATCAATTAGAAAAAATGGTACTGGGTTCAGTAGCAGAACGCATCGTCCGTCTAGCTAAATGTGATGTACTAATTGTTCGATAATAGTTTTATAAAAAAGTGCTTTAAATCCTGTATA
>NZ_JBMGUV010000049.1:0-29235 GCF_049058285.1 Lysinibacillus sp. UGB7 | reverse complement strand
AAAAACAGTCAGCTGATAGCTGGCTGTTTTTTTATATAGTAAAATAATAATGAAAAACGCAAATAATTAAAAGAAAAGGCTGCAAAACTTCTATAAAAGAGTATTATCGAGTAATAATCACATATTTAATTTCACTTTGTGACACTATAAGTAGTATTCCAAAATGAAATAACTTGTTTTGAGCGCTTGGTTTTCTCATTTGTTCACTATTATTACTTTAAGTTAAGAAATAACTTCTTTCTAATTGGAAATTAGGGGATAAAATTTGATATAATAAAAAGTCTGAATTGTCTTTCTTTAATAAGTTTCTTGACAGTAGCATGACACGTTGTTAATCTTACAATTAATATTCTTTTAACTATAGGAGGAAGTTACGATAATGTGGGAAACTAAATTTGCCAAAGAAGGTTTAACTTTTGATGATGTATTATTAGTACCAGCTCATTCAGAAGTATTACCGAAAGATGTTGATTTATCAGTTCAACTAACACCAAAGATTAAATTAAATATTCCAATGGTCAGTGCGGGCATGGATACAGTTACAGAATCTAAAATGGCTATTGCCATGGCACGTCAAGGTGGTATCGGTATTATCCATAAAAACATGGGTATTGATGAGCAAGCTGAACAAGTAGAAAAAGTAAAACGTTCTGAAAATGGTGTTATTACAAACCCATTCTTCTTAACTCCAACTCACCAAGTTTTCGATGCTGAGCACTTAATGGGTAAATACCGAATTTCGGGTGTACCAATTGTTGATAGTATGGAAAATCAAAAGCTAGTAGGGATTATTACAAACCGTGATTTACGTTTTATCTCTGACTACTCTTTAAAAATTGAAGATGTAATGACAAAAGAAGATTTGATAACAGCTCCTGTTGGTACAACTTTAGAGGATGCTGAAAAGATTCTTCAACAATATAAAATCGAGAAACTACCAATTGTTGATGAAGACGGTAAATTAACTGGTTTAATCACAATTAAGGATATCGAAAAAGTAATTGAATTCCCGAACGCTGCTAAAGACGTACATGGTCGTTTGCTAGTAGGCGCAGCGGTAGGCGTTTCAAAAGATACTATGATACGTATTGAGAAGCTTGTGGAGGCGCAAGTGGATATCGTAGTTATTGATACAGCACATGGTCATTCAGAGGGTGTTCTGCAAACAATTCGTTCGATTCGTGAAACTTACCCTGAATTAGAAATCATTGCTGGTAACGTTGCAACAGGTGAAGGCGCTCGTGCATTATTTGATGCTGGTGCAGATGTTGTTAAAGTGGGTATCGGTCCAGGTTCTATTTGTACAACTCGAGTGGTTGCAGGTGTTGGTGTACCACAAATTACAGCTGTTTACGATTGTGCAACAGTTGCTCGTGAAGTTGGTAAAACAATTATCGCGGATGGCGGAATTAAGTACTCAGGTGACATCGTAAAAGCACTTGCAGCTGGTGGTAACATCGTTATGCTTGGATCACTTCTTGCTGGTACTTCAGAATCTCCTGGTGATACTGAAATTTTCCAAGGTCGTCGCTTCAAAGTATATCGCGGTATGGGATCAATTGGAGCAATGGAAAAAGGTTCAAAGGATCGTTACTTCCAAGAAGATGCGAAGAAACTAGTGCCAGAAGGCATTGAAGGTCGTCTTCCTTACAAAGGTCCATTAGCAGATACGATTTATCAACTTATTGGTGGTATTCGTGCTGGTATGGGTTACTGTGGAGCTCCTAGCCTTGAATATTTACGTGATAATGCTCAGTTCATCCGTATGACAGGTGCTGGTCTTCGTGAATCACACCCACATGATGTTCAAATTACTAAAGAATCACCAAACTATTCAATGTAATATATTGTTAGCAACTTTTATGCTCTCGTATCGTCTACAAAGATGGCACGAGAGCATTTTTTTATGATAGAGATTGCGCACGTACGATAATATCTATGATAAAATTATCGAGGACAAGATTATTTATTGGAGGGCTTTGAAGGTGAAAAAGACAATGAACACCGTATTACGTTTGCTCCTAGTTCCTGCTCTGTTATTTAGTATGTTTGCGGGAATTCCTGCGAAGGCGAATGCAGAATCAGGTTTAGGACTACACGTGGATGCTGCGATTTTAATTGACGCAGATTCAGGAAAAATTTTATATGAAGAAAATGCAGATACTTCACTAGGTATTGCGAGTATGACAAAAATGATGACTGAATACCTGTTATTGGAAGCAATTGATGCAGGTACAGTTAAGTGGGATCAGGAATATAACGTAACAGATTATACGTATCGTATGTCTCAAAACCGTGCATTAAGTAATGTACCATTGCGTAGAGATGGAACTTACACAATTCGTGAGTTATATGAAGCGATGGCTATTTACTCTGCAAATGCTGCTACAGTGGCTATTGCAGAAACCATTGCAGGAACTGAAACTGAGTTTTTAAAACTAATGAATAAAAAAGCAGAAGAGCTTGGTCTTACAGGCTATAAATTCGTGAATTCTACTGGTCTTAACAATGCAGATTTATTTGGTATGCATCCAGCTGGTACTGGACCAGAAGATGAAAACGTAATGCCTGCTAAATCTGTAGCCAAATTAGCATATCATTTACTAAAAGATCATCCAAATGTATTAGAAACGTCTAAAATTGCAAAAAAGACGTTCCGTGAAGGTACAGATGATAAAATTGAAATGTCTAACTGGAACTTTATGTTACCTGGACTAATATTCCAATATGAGGGCGTAGACGGATTAAAAACAGGTACAACAAACTTTGCAGGACACTGCATTACAGGTACTGCAGAGCGCAATGGTACACGTTTGATTTCTGTTGTTATGAAGGCTGTAGATGCAAATGGACAAACCTCTAAAAGAGCTCGCTTTGATGAAACAGCTAAATTATTTAACTATGGCTTCTCACAATTCTCGAAACAAGAAATTATTCCAGCGAACTATAAGTTTAAAGATCAAGAAACAGTAAAAGTTACGAAAGGGAAAGAAAACAAAGTAGCGATTGCTGTTAAAGAACCAGTTTCATTTATGATTAAGTCATCTGAGAAAGATTTATATAAACCTAAATTAGAATTAGATAAAAAGAGTCTGGAAGCTGGAGTGAAAAAAGATACTGTTGTAGGTAAGGTCGTTATTGAGCGCACAGAAGGCACAGATTACGGCTTTATTGATGGTAAGGACCTTTCAGCCGATGTTGTCACTACAGAGGCTGTGGAGCGTGCTAGTGGTATCTCACTATTCTTCCAAGGGATCGGGAGCTTCTTCGGTAATCTATGGGGCGGCATTTCTGATTTCGTTGGCGGTTTATTTTAAAAATTAATGTAGAAGGAACACGCTGATGTTTAAAAAACATGGCGTGTTCTTTTTTCACGTTTTATGAGTTTCTTGCATACGCTATTAGTCGAAAGGATGTGGCTAAATGTGTGGCATTACAGGGTGGGCTAGCTTCCAAAGGGATTTGCGTAATAGTGGTCAAATATTGAAGTCAATGACGCAAACGTTAAATAAAAGAGGACCAGATGATGAAAATACTTGGTGTAGTGAACATATTGCATTTGGCCATCGACGGTTAGCAGTTATAGATTTAATCGGTGGAAAGCAACCGATGAAAAAAATACACGATGGTGAAAACTATGTCATTACATATAATGGCGAGCTGTATAATACGGAAGAAATACGAAAAGAGCTGCAAAAGAGAGGGTATGTGTTTGCAACGTATTCAGATACTGAAGTTCTTTTAACCGCTTATATTGAATGGAAAGAGCAATGTGTTGATTTTTTAAATGGTATATTTGCTTTTGGTGTGTGGGATGAAGCGGCACAATCACTTTTTTTATGCCGGGATCGTTTAGGTGTAAAACCGTTGTATTATACAGAGCAGCAGGATAGTCTGCTTTTTGCCTCAGAGGTGAAGGCATTATTGGCCCATCCAACAGTTCAACCAATCGTTAATATAGAAGGGCTAGCCAATATTATGGCTGTAGGTCCATCTAGAGCTCCTGGAAAGTCACTATTCCAAAATATTAATGAATTACGTCCCGGATATGCTATGCGCTTCTCTAGAGAAGGAGTACGTATATGGCAGTATTGGCAGCTTCAAAGCAAAAAACATGAAGAATCTTTAAATGAAACGATTGACCAAGTACGTTTTTTACTAATGGATGCCATTGAACGTCAGCTTATATCAGATGTACCAATTTGTACTTTTCTTTCAGGTGGACTAGATTCAAGTATTATTACGGGTATTGCTGCGAATACGTTTCAACAACAAAATAAAGGCAAGCTTCATACGTACTCAATTGACTACGAGGACAATGAACGCTTCTTTAATCCACATACTTTTCAAGTGTCCACAGACACATATTGGATTCAAAAAATGAAAGATACATTTGATACAACTCACCATGCAGAAGAAATATCACAGCAACGGTTAATTGATCTATTAGTAGAAGCTGTAGTTGTAAGAGATTCACCGGGGATGGCTGATGTTGACTCGTCGTTATTATGGTTTTGCCGAGAAATTAAAAAAGATTTTACAGTCGCTTTATCGGGTGAATGTGCCGATGAAATTTTCGGTGGCTATCCGTGGTTTACAGAAACAACTTCAGGCTTTCCGTGGATTCGATCATTGCCTGAAAGATCTGCCTTGTTGCGAGAGGAATGGCGTAAAAAGTTATCTGTGGAATCATATGCACAGCAAGTATATGCACAAACAATTAGTGAAGTACCTCACTTAGAGGGGGAAAATAACGAGGAGTCAAAGCGTCGTGAGATGTTTTATTTAAATATGGTGTGGTTTATGCAAACATTACTAGAACGAAAAGACCGTATGAGCATGGGGGCGAGTTTAGAAGTGCGTGTGCCGTTTGCTGATCACCGTCTTGTAGAGTATGCATGGAATATTCCTTGGGAAATGAAAAATCTAGAGGGCAAGGAAAAGGGGTTACTTCGAAAAGCAATGGAACATTTATTGCCTGAAGAAGTATTATATCGAAAAAAGAATCCCTATCCGAAAACCTACCATCCTGTTTACACAACTGGCGTTCAAAAGTGGTTGAGAGACATAATGAGCGATAAAAATTCTATTCTACATGAATTATTTGAACGACGAAAATTATTGGAGCTTATTGAAACGGGAGGTAATACCTTCAAGGTGCCTTGGTACGGACAATTAATGGCAGGCCCTCAGCTACTTGCCTATTTAGGGCAAATACATGTGTGGTTTGAGCATTATGATATTCAACTGAAGGAATCTTAAAAAGAAACAACCATCCGATCCCTTTTTTAGGGAAATGGATGGTTTATTTTTTGTTACTTTCAGTTAGTGATCCCGCCGTATGTCCCAACAATCCATGAGTCTCACAATAGAAGCTTCGATTTGGTGAACAGGAATACCACCAAAGCCTAGTAAAAACTGTGCTTGTGTAGAGAGTAGTCCATCCAGGCGATAATCCGATAAAGGATAAATACCAATTCCTGCATTGTTGGCGTGCTGCTGTAATTGTTTTTCTGATAAAGAATGTTGAACATTGAGTAAGACATGCATACCTGCCTGCTCACCGGTCATCTTAACTTGTGAAGAATAGTTTTCTAAAATAGTAGTTAGCTTATCATGCTTTTTGCGATACACTTTTCGCATCCGATTTAAATGCTTAGAAAAATGGCCGTCCCGCATAAAATTTGCTACGATATGCTGATCAAACCTTGGCACTGTTGAGGAGTAATAGTTAAAAACATCGTTATAAGTTGCAAGCAGTTTTGGTGGCAGCACAAAATAAGCGACACGTAAGGACGGCATTAACGATTTTGTAAAAGTACTCATATAGATGACTTTATCGTTACGATCTAATGCTTGAAGCGCTGGAATTGGTTTCCCAGTATAACGAAATTCAGAGTCATAATCATCCTCGATAATATAACGGGAAGGGCTCTGTGCTGCCCAATTCAATGCTTGAGCTCGTCTTGTTGCAGATAATACGGCACCAGTAGGAAATTGGTGGGATGGTGTTATATAAACAACATCAGCACTTGTTTTTTCGAGGGCATGAATAACAATTCCTTCAGCATCGACTTCTATGGGTAAAACCATTCTCTTGTGTTGCGAAAACATCCGGTGCACAGTTGGATAACCTGGGTTTTCAAGTGCAAAGCAAGTATCTTCGCTGAAGAGACGTAATATCATTGGCAGAAGTTGTTCCGTACCAGAGCCAATAACAATTTGTTCAGGGCTGCAGACAACTCCGCGTGATTGGTATAAATAATGAGCAATTTCCGTACGCAATGCTCGTTCTCCTTGCGGCTCCCCTGTTAATAATAAATCCTTTGAAGCATCATCAAAAAGGTCTCTCGCGTATTTGCGCCATGTTTGAAAGGGAAAGGCATCAATATCAATAGAACCAGGGTTAAAATCAATCATGTAAGATTTTTTCTTTGGCTGTTCGTTTAAGAAAGTGGTGGTGTCTTGTTGAATATACGGTAGTTCATCAATTTCCTCTACAAAATAGCCAACCCGTGATTTTGACATAATATAGCCCTCAGCAAGTAATTGAGCATAAGCAATTTCAATAGTTGTTTGGGAAATGTTTAAAAAATCTGCTAATTTTCGCTTCGACGGCAATTTTTCACCGACGGCAATTTTCTTCGTAATAATGGCTTCTTTTATACCACTATAAAGCTGATCGTAGAGGGGTTTACCGCCATCTTTTTCAAGTTCAAATAATAGCATGTCCATGTTAAATAATTCTCCTGACCTTATGATTATTTTATAAACTGAATATTTTTATATGGTCAATTTCTATTATACTAAATTTCATCATGAAGGTGGAGGTTAGAGAATATGAAACAAACAGGGACAGAGTTAGTAAAACGTGGGATGGCTGAAATGCAAAAGGGTGGCGTCATTATGGACGTTATTAACGCTGAGCAGGCAAAAATTGCTGAGGCAGCAGGCGCTGTTGCTGTTATGGCATTAGAGCGAGTGCCTTCAGATATACGTAAGGCTGGTGGTGTGGCACGTATGGCAGATCCACGCATCGTAGAACAAGTAATGGGCGCGGTTTCTATACCTGTGATGGCAAAGGCACGTATTGGTCATATTGTAGAGGCACGTGTGTTAGAAGCAATGGGCGTTGATTATATTGACGAAAGTGAAGTCTTAACACCAGCAGATGAGGAATTCCATTTATTAAAGAGTGATTATACAGTACCTTTTGTTTGTGGTTGTCGTGATTTAGGAGAAGCGGCCCGTCGAATTGGAGAAGGCGCTTCAATGCTACGGACGAAGGGTGAGCCTGGGACAGGAAATATTGTAGAGGCAGTGCGTCATATTCGTAAGGTGAACGCACAAGTGCGTAAAGTCGTAGGTATGACCGAGGACGAATTAATGACCGAGGCTAAATTATTGGGTGCGCCATTTGAGTTATTACGAGAAATTAAACGTCTTGGTTGTTTGCCAGTTGTAAACTTTGCCGCAGGAGGTGTTGCTACACCAGCGGATGCAGCATTAATGATGGAGTTAGGAGCTGATGGTGTATTTGTGGGTTCGGGTATTTTTAAATCAGAAAATCCTGAGAAGTTTGCCCGTGCTATTGTAGAAGCTACAACACATTACAAGGATTATAAGTTGATTGCGGACATTTCCAAAGAACTTGGTGTACCGATGAAAGGGATTGATATTGCACAGCTGAGCCAAAATGAACGTATGCAAGAACGAGGCTGGTAAGATGAAAAAGATTGGTGTGTTAGCTTTGCAGGGCGCGATACGAGAACATGCTCGAATGTTAGAGGTAATTGGTTACGAAGTTGTATTAGTAAAGCGTGAGAAGGATTTAGCAGAGCTCGACGGTCTTGTATTGCCAGGAGGAGAAAGTACAACGATGAGGAAGTTACTAAATCATTATGAGCTTTTAGAGCCAATTCGTGTACTTGCACAACAAGGTTTGCCGATGTTTGGTACTTGCGCAGGACTAATTTTATTGGCAAAGGAAGTAATGGATTATGAATCACATATAGGTGTGATGGATGTAGTGGTGGCTCGTAACTCTTATGGACGTCAGGTGGATAGCTTTGAGACTAAACTTGATATTCCGGCAATTGGTGACGCCATATCAGCGGTATTTATTCGTGCGCCGCATATTGTATCGGTTGGCGAGGGTGTTGAAATTCTAGCAGAGCATGATGGGAAGATTGTGTTGGCACGTGACGGCCATCTACTAGGGTGCTCATTTCATCCAGAATTAACGACAGACCCACGCATCCTCGAATATTTTGTTACATCTATGGTGTGACTTGCAAAATATCGTTTCATATAGTACAGTATGGTTAAAATTTAAATAAGTGAACACGATGATGGGAAGTAGTAGCAAGCACGTTTTTTTTAGAGAGTCAGCGGGTGGTGGAAGCTGATAAAAGCACTTGTGAATCCGTCCTGGAGTTGCGCAGCCGAAGTGAATAAAGTAGGCTGTCGCCGGTTGAAATGCCGTTATGAGATAAGTGGATTAGGCGAATGTCTAATCAATTAGGGTGGCAACGCGGGTAGCTCTCGTCCCTTTCTGGGGATGAGGGCTTTTTTGTGTTCAATTTTAAAAGCTACTCCCATCATTATGAATCTACTGGAGGTATGAACAATGTTAGATATTAAACGCGTCCGTGACAATTTCGCGGAAATTAAAGAAATGTTGTTAACACGCAATGAAGATTTAGGAAACTTAGACGATTTTGATGGTCTAGATGCAAAACGTCGTGAATTAATTGCTAAAACGGAAGAGCTTAAAGCAGAACGTAATAAAGTATCTGAGCAAAT
The DNA here is from genome assembly GCF_049058285.1 of Lysinibacillus sp. UGB7. Lineage (NCBI taxonomy): Bacteria > Bacillati > Bacillota > Bacilli > Caryophanales > Bacillaceae > Lysinibacillus > Lysinibacillus sp. UGB7. Next base: position 20,430 of record NZ_JBMGUV010000049.1, on the reverse strand, counting down.
TTCTGTGATGAAGCGTAACAAAGAAAATGCAGATGAAGTAATTGCACGTATGCGTCAGGTTGGAGACGAAATTAAAGAGCTAGACACACAGTTAAATGATGTAGAAGACCGTTTTAAAGATATGATGATGCGCTTACCAAATATTCCGCACGAATCTGTACCTGTTGGGACAACAGAAGATGACAATGTTGAAGTATTACAATGGGGTGAAGTGCCGACTTTTGATTTTGAAATCAAAGCACACTGGGACATTGCTACGGAACTTCAAATTGTAGATTTTGAACGCGGTGCAAAAGTAACAGGTAGTCGCTTCTTATTCTATCGTGGGCTTGGTGCTCGTTTGGAACGTGCATTAATGAGCTTTATGATGGATTTACATGCTGAAGAGCATGGCTATGAAGAACTGCTACCTCCTGTTATTGTAAATCGTGATAGCTTAACAGGTACGGGACAATTACCTAAATTTGAAGAGGATGTCTTCAAATTAGATGATACAGATTATTTCATGATTCCAACGGCAGAAGTGCCAGTCACAAACTTCTACAGAGATGAAATTCTCCCTATGGAAGCTTTACCACAGGGCTTTGCAGCATATAGTGCTTGCTTCCGTTCAGAAGCGGGTTCAGCAGGTCGCGATACGCGTGGTTTAATTCGCCAGCATCAATTTAACAAAGTAGAATTAGTTCGATTTGTAAAACCTGAAGAATCTTATGAACAACTAGAGCTATTAACAGGTCATGCTGAGAAAGTACTGCAACTATTAGGTTTACCTTATCGTAAATTAAAAATGTGTACAGCTGATTTAGGCTTTACAGCTGCGAAAAAATACGATTTAGAGGTATGGATTCCAGCACAAAATATGTACCGAGAAATCTCTTCTTGCTCAAACTTTGAGGATTTCCAAGCGCGTCGTGCAAATATTCGTTTCCGTCGTGAGCCAAATGCAAAACCAGAGTACGTACACACATTAAACGGTTCAGGTCTGGCAATTGGTCGTACAGTAGCTGCAATCCTAGAAAACTATCAGCAAGCCGACGGAAGCGTCGTGATACCAGAAGTATTAGTTCCATATATGGGTGGTAAGAAAGTGATTGCCCCTAAATAATCAAGTCGGCTCTGTACTAAAAGCAAAGCGGCAAGGACAAAAAAGCGGCGTTGTGATACCTGACACCGTAAATGGGCGATAAAAATTCTTTGCCCCCAGTAAATTCAACTACTTTAGTGTGCTTATCTCGAAAGTTACCTAAAGTAGTTTTTTGTGTTATTAATGTTCATAAAAATTCTAGATATTTTTTATACTTGAGTCAATTTAAGAAATGCCATGCACGCAAATAACATGGCCTATCAAGAAGCAATTATTTCATTATATGGTTATGCCCATATCAAAAAAAACAGCCAGACACTCTTCAGTTCCTGTCGCTTCGCTTTCGTGTAGTGACATATTACTACTTCAGAGTGTTTGGCTTTTTTATTTACTGTCCTTTATGCTGTTCAATTAATTTTCGTGCCTGTTTCTCTGCTTTTTTACGTTCACGTAATGCTCGAAAAAAATCGGTTAAAATTTGCCCACATTCCTCAGCCAAAATACCCTCTGTTACTTCACATTCATGGTTAAAGCGAGCATCATTTAATAGACGGTAGAGTGAATCTACGCAACCTGCTTTCATATCTCTTGCACCGTAGACAACGCGAGGGACCCGAGACTGTAAAATAGCTCCTGCACACATCGGGCAAGGTTCAAGTGTAACGTAGAGTGTTGTTTTTTCTAAACGCCAGCTACCGATTTCTTTACATGCTTCTTGAATCACCATTAGTTCAGCGTGAGTTGTCGCATTTTGAGTTGTTTCACGCAAATTATGGGCACGTGCAATGATTTTCCCATCGTATACAAGTACTGCACCTATTGGCACTTCGCCAAGCATAGCCGCTTTTTTTGCTTCTTCTAGGGCACTGTGCATAAACGAACGGTCTGTTTCAAAAATATCCACTAGTATCTCTCCTTAAGGGTAGTGTATCATGCGTTTTATTTTATTATCAAATTGGATTATTCTATAAAGTTTGTTTCCATTTATTTCTTTTATATTGACATTCCTTATCGAAGCATTTATATTTATATATGAATACATGCTCATATATAAATATAGATGCTTGGGGGTACATTATACATGACTGATGAAATTAAAAGAGGTAATGCAGAAGGACAATTTGAGAAGGAGCAACACTTGGACGAAGAAACACTATTTGTCGTTTCTCAAACGTTCAAAGCGTTAAGTGATCCTACAAGAATACGGATCTTAAACTTATTATGTACAGATGAACATTCGGTCAACGACATAGCCGAAATTTTAGATTTAAGTCAATCAACTGTGTCACATCAATTACGTTTTTTGAAAAATTTACGATTAGTGAAATTTAGAAGAGAGGGCACTACACTTTATTACTCTAAAGATGATGACCACATTATGAATTTATTGAAGCAAGCAATTGAACATGCTACGCACAATTAGGCTTTTCTTATTGATGGTGACAATTGATAAAAGTACAGACGGAAACGAACAATGGAGGGATAGACATGGGACATAATCACGAGCATGGCCATAATCATACACATGGCGCGAATAAGAAAGTATTATTAATATCATTTATAATTATAACGAGTTATATGGTTATTGAAGCGGTTGGCGGTTATTTAACAAATAGTTTGGCACTGTTATCGGATGCCGGACATATGTTGAGTGATTCTATCTCACTAGCGATAGCTCTGCTGGCTTTTATGTTTGGAGAAAAAGCAGCTAGCTATAGCAAAACATATGGCTATAAACGTTTTGAAATTTTAGCAGCGGTGTTAAATGGTGTTACATTGATTTTAATTGCTTTATTTATTTTCTATGAAGCGATTGAACGTTTTGCGAATCCTCCTGAGGTAGCAACAACAGGCATGCTTATTATAAGTGTAATTGGCTTAGCGATAAATATATTAGTTGCATGGATTATGATGCGTGGTGGAGATATTGAGGATAATCTAAATATGCGTGGGGCCTTTTTACATGTACTAAGTGATATGCTTGGTTCTGTGGGAGCAATTATAGCGGCCTTATGTATTATGTTTTTTGGTTGGGGTTGGGCTGATCCACTGGCAAGTGTCATTGTAGCAATTTTAGTACTGAGAAGCGGTTACTATGTAACGAAGGCTGCTATCCATGTTCTAATGGAAGGAACACCTTCAAATGTTGATGTGCAGGATATTATTCAAACGATTGAGCAGACTAAAGGAGTCCAAAGCATCCATGATTTACATATATGGACGATTACGAGTGGAACGAATGCCCTTTCCTGCCATGCAGTTGTTGCTGATCAGCTGAAGATTGCTGAAACTGACAATATATTACGTGACATCGAACATAATCTGGAGCATAAAGGAATAAAACATATAACGATTCAGTTGGAAACAGCAGCACATAAACATGATAATGCAATTTTATGTAAGATAAAAAGTGAACAAACGCACCATCAACATTAACAGTTTATTCCATATATTAAAACTTGTCGCTTTACATACCCTTCTTGGGTATAGTATGATAATGATGAACAGGAGGTGGATATGATGGAGGACGCAGTGAAAGATGATGCTTGCCACACAGAGGAAGGGGCGTCGTGTCGAAAAAGTAATCACCCTGAGCGTGTTAAAAAGGATTTAACTACTCGTTTAAATCGAATCGAGGGTCAAATACGGGGCATTAAGGGCATGATTGAAAAAGACGTTTACTGTGATGATATAATTACGCAACTATCTGCTACGCAATCAGCTTTAAATAGTGTAGCGAGGATTTTATTAGAAGGTCATTTAAAAGGTTGTGTTGTAGATCGCTTGTCAGAAGGTGATGAGGCAGTCTTAGATGAATTAGTAGTGACTATTCAAAAATTAATGAAAAAATAAAAGAATTTATAGATGATACAGCTTTGATGACGACCAATGACAATCGAGGTTTTTAAACAGTATATACCTCTATATCCTATTATAATTTAAAGGAGCGATTTTTTATGCAAAATGTAACATTAAATGTGCAAGGTATGTCATGTGGGCATTGTGTAAGCTCAGTGGAAAAAAGTGTTGGAGCACTAACTGGCGTAGACCAAGTAAAAGTAAACTTAACAGATGGTTTAGTAGATGTAGCTTTCAACGAAGCACAAGTAACCCTTGAACAAATAAAAGAAACGATTGACGATCAAGGTTATGAGGTAAAATAAGATAAGAAGAGTGCTTAGGTAGCACTCTCTTCTTTTCAAATTTATATACCCCCTATTGGTATAAAGAGAGGTGGAAAGGTACATGAGTTCAGAAATAAAAGAAGCCAATCTACAAATTACTGGGATGACGTGTGCAGCCTGTGCAACGCGTATAGAAAAAGGTTTGAATAAAATGGACGGCGTTGAGCAAGCAACTGTTAATCTAGCGCTTGAAAAATCAGCTATTAAATATAATCCTACGAAACTAACAGAGGCCGATTTTGAAAGAAAAATTGAAGCCCTTGGTTACGGTGTCGTAAAACAAAAAACAGAATTAGATATTACAGGGATGACGTGTGCAGCCTGCGCAACACGTATAGAAAAAGGATTAAATCAGCTTGAAGGTGTGTCACTGGCTAATGTTAACTTAGCGCTTGAAAAGGCAACAATTGAATTTAACCCGTCAGAGGTTGCCGTTGCCGATATTATTGCAAAAGTAGAGAAGTTAGGGTACGGGGCACATCAAAAAGCGGATGAACGAGCAACGGTAGATCATCGCGAAAAAGCCATTAAACAGCAACAGCAAAAATTTATTTTATCGGCCATTCTTTCATTGCCGTTACTTTGGACGATGGTTGGCCATTTTTCATTTACTTCATTTTTATATGTCCCCGACTTGCTAATGAATCCATGGGTGCAATTGGTGCTAGCAACACCTGTTCAATTTATTATAGGGAAACAATTTTATGTTGGTGCATATAAAGCATTACGTAATGGTAGTGCCAATATGGACGTACTTGTAGTAATGGGGACATCTGCAGCCTATTTCTATAGTGTCTATCAAGCAATTGTGACAGCAGGTTCACACCATGTTCCACACTTATATTTTGAAACGAGTGCCGTACTAATTACCTTAATTTTATTAGGTAAATTATTTGAAGCAAAGGCAAAAGGTCGTTCATCTGAAGCCATTAAAAAACTAATGGGTCTTCAAGCAAAAACTGCGATAGTCGTGCGTGACGGAGTTGAGAAAGAAGTACCTTTAGAAGAAGTTGTAATTGGTGATATTATCTTAGTCAAACCAGGTGAAAAAATTCCAGTAGATGGTGCAGTGTTAGAAGGAACAACAGCCGTGGATGAATCCATGTTAACTGGGGAAAGTTTACCTGTCGATAAACAGCAAGGTGACCTCTTATTCGGTTCAACCATCAATAAAAATGGCTTCATTAAAATGTCAGCTACAAAAGTAGGTCGTGACACAGCACTAGCGCAAATTATAAAAGTTGTAGAAGATGCACAGGGTTCAAAAGCGCCAATTCAACGGTTAGCAGACCAAATTTCAGGCGTATTTGTACCAATCGTAGTTGGTATAGCAATTGTAACGTTTCTCATTTGGATTATCTGGGTTCGACCAGGTGAAGTTACACCTGCGCTTGAAGTATTAATTGCGGTACTTGTTATTGCTTGTCCGTGTGCTCTTGGTTTAGCTACACCAACATCTATAATGGCAGGATCAGGTCGTGCAGCTGAATTTGGCATTCTATTTAAAGGTGGCGAGCACTTAGAGCAAACACAAAGCATCGATACAGTTGTTGTCGATAAAACAGGAACAGTTACACATGGTAAACCGGTATTAACGGATGTCATGGCAGCTGCAAATCAAAACGAAGAGAAATTTTTATCATTGATAGGTGCAGCAGAGAAGCAATCCGAGCATCCCTTGGCAGAAGCCATCGTTCAAGGGATTGTAGATCGTGGTATTGAGCTTGGAGATGTACAATTTTTCGAAGCAATTCCTGGCTACGGTGTGCAAGCGACAGTATCCGGTCAGGCAGTTGTGATTGGGACACGTAAATTAATGAAACAATATAGTATTGATATAGACGAAGTGCTTCCAGAAATGGAGATGCTAGAGGAGAACGGCAAAACAGCGATGTTAGCTGCCATTAATGGACACTATGCAGGTCTAGTAGCAGTTGCAGATACAGTAAAAGATACATCAAAAGAAGCAGTTCGTCGTTTACAAGACATGGGTATCACAGTCATTATGATGACGGGTGACAATGAACGTACAGCAACAGCAATCGGTGCAGAAGTGGGAGTCGATAATGTGATTGCTGAAGTGCTTCCAGAAGGTAAAGCAGATGAGGTGAAAAAACTACAAGCTGCTGGTAAAAAAGTGGCGATGGTCGGAGATGGTATTAATGATGCGCCAGCACTTGCCACAGCCAATATTGGAATGGCAATTGGAACGGGGACAGATGTAGCGATGGAAGCTGCGGATATTACGCTAATTCGAGGTGACTTAAACAGTATTGCTGATGCAATCATTATGAGTCGGAAGACAATGCGCAATATTAAACAAAACTTATTCTGGGCGTTTGCTTACAATACGCTAGGTATCCCAATTGCTGCAATTGGACTTCTGGCTCCTTGGGTAGCAGGTGCCGCAATGGCATTTAGTTCAGTATCTGTTGTCTTAAATGCTTTACGTTTACAGCGGGTAAAATTATAGCTATAAATAAGGCCCACTTCGGTGGGTTTATTTTTATGGTCTATTTTAAGACAGTACATGTTGATTCTGTTTTTCACTTTCTCACTATGATACAATGAAAGGCACTGATTTAATTTATACTTTATTCATAGAATGTAAAGGAGGAGCTTCTAGTGACGGTCCCATTTGTTACGGTAGAAGGTCCGATTGGTGTTGGTAAAACCTCTTTATCTAAAGAGATTGCGGCGACATTTAATTACCATCTATTAAAAGAAATAGTAGACGAAAATCCCTTTTTAAATAAGTTTTATGAGGATATTGAGGAATGGAGTTTCCAGACGGAAATGTTCTTCCTATGTAATCGTTATAAGCAATTAACAGATGTAAAAAAAATCCGTTCAGCAGATGAAACCCCTGTTGTGGCAGACTACCACATTTTTAAAAATTTAATATTTGCTAAGCGTACATTGTCACCGACTGAATATGATAAATACGAAGAAATCTATCAAATTTTGACGAAGGACATGCCCGTTCCGAATGTGGTCGTTTATTTATATGCGAGTGTGGATACGTTAATGAAACGAATTGCCATGCGTGGTCGTGAATTTGAAAAAATGATTTCGCGTGAATATATGGAACAGCTAGTAGCAGATTATCATTCTTTTATTGAGCATTTTGAGAAGATGCATCCACAAATTCCCGTTATTCGCTTTAACGGTGATCAGCTAGATTTCGTGAAAAACCCAAATGATTTACAATATATTGTAAAAGTAATAAAGGATACGTTACAACAAAGGAGCTTGCAACAATGAATTTGAGAGAAAAATACGATATTCCACCACATACGGTTGTCACAATTGCCGGTACAGTTGGCGTAGGAAAATCAACTATGACAAAGGCGCTAGCTGAGGCATTAAATTTCCGTACATCATTCGAAAAGGTGGATACCAACCCGTATTTAGATAAATTTTATGAGGACTTTGAAAAATGGAGCTTCCATCTTCAGGTGTACTTCCTTGCTGAACGCTTTAAGGAACAAAAACGTATTTTTGAATACGGTGGTGGTTTTATTCAAGATCGCTCTATCTATGAAGATACAGGTATTTTTGCAAAGATGCATTTCGATAAAGGAACGATGAATCCTACCGATTATGAGACCTATACTAATTTATTCGAAGCGATGGTGATGACGCCATACTTCCCACACCCTGATTTACTTATCTATTTAGAGGGTCCGATTGATGATGTAATTGGCCGTATTCAAGAGCGTGGTCGTGAGATGGAGCAACAAACACCAAATGATTATTGGATTGAGATGCATGAACGTTACGAGAGTTGGATTAATAATTTTAATTCATGCCCAGTACTTCGTTTAGATATTAATGATTATGATTTATTGAAAAATCCTGACGCAATTGAATCAATTGTGAGTCGCATCAGTCATATGCTAAAACAAACAAGCCATTTACGTAAATAGCAGTCTTTCAACCTTTAACCATTACTAGCCTAGTAAGAATAAATGAAGTGATTTAAGAAAATAAATGAGTAAAAGACGTGAGACAATATGAAGCCTATTGTTATCACGTCTTTTGCAATAGGAGGAATGATTATGAGAATAGCGGTATATTGCGGCTCTGGGTTAGGCGTAAACCCAATTTATGCAGAGAAAGCAGAGGAGTTAGGTACGGTTTTGGCGGAAAATGGACATGGTGTTGTGTATGGGGGTTCAAAAACAGGGTTAATGGGAAAAGTGGCAGATGCGGTGTTAACAGCAGGTGGAGAAGTGATTGGAGTAATGCCTACACATTTACAAAAAAGAGAAGTCGCTCATGCTTCTTTGACAGAAATCCATTTTGTAGAGTCTATGCACATCCGTAAGGCAAAAATGGTGGAACTAGCTGGTGCTTTCATCGCTTTGCCGGGTGGAGGGGGTACAATGGATGAATATTTTGAAGTGTTTACATGGGCGCAAATTGGGCTACATGAAAAACCAGTTATTTTATATAATGTAAATGGGTTTTATGATGCGCTGCTGCAACATTTTACTAGAATGTTAGAGGAAGGCTTTATCCGTACTGAACAAAAATCACTCATTCGTGTAGCCACGACACCGGAAGAAGTTTTAGAAATTATTAAGTAGACATGGGCAAATATTGTGCATGTCAGATTGATGACAAAAGGTATTCGGTATGCGAGCATTCCGAATACCTTTTAAAATTAATAGGCTAGATTCTTCAAATTTGTCATCCTATCCATTTTCACACGTATACTAGTTGATTGGAGCGTAGGCGGGAGACATCTGCGGGAATAGCATGAGCAAAAGGCCCCCGCAGGAGCGTAGCGTAGAGAAGACTGAAGTCATGACCGCCATAGCGGAAAGCAACGGGTTCATATAGGTAATTCTATATTTATATAGAAAAAGATTGTAAACAAACTCAATCTTTGCGTTTGCCTACAGTCTGAGGGTTACGAAATGCATAGCCTTTCCGAACCCTTTTGTCTTAAAGTTGTAAAATAATTATACAAGCTAATTATGTATGGCGTGCGTAATTAGATTATAATGTAAATAATGAACATAAAAAATGGTAAATAAAGGAATTATTGTTCCGGCTAAAAGGAATGATTAAGGTGGATTTCATGCAAAAAATAGACACACTAGTAACAGATGATTTAGTGGTTCAGGCAATCGAACGAAATGTGGCCATTATCCGCTTTGATATGAATCGGAAAGTTGCCTATGTGAATGAGATATTTGCAAAAACGATGGGCTATACAGTAAATGAAATGATAGGAAAGAGTCATAACGAATTTTGTTTCCCTAAATTTGTAAATAGCCCGATTTATGAAAATTTTTGGCGTAACTTAGCGGCAGGAAGAAACTTTCAGGATAAAATCGAAAGAATGGATGTACATGGAAAGAGCGTTTGGCTTGAGGCTACCTACATGCCTGTGTTTGCGAATAATTCAAGAAAAGTAATAGGCGTATCAAAAATCGCCACGAATATTACAGAACGTCAAAATACTATTATTAATGTAGCAGACAACCTAAAGAAAATGTCCACCCAACTCCATAGTCGTTCAGAGGCGGGCATAAAAAATAGTGAGGGTTTGTTAGACACAATACAAGAAGTGTCACAAGAATATAAGGAGAACGTGAGAAATCTTTCACAGTTGCAAAGTCAGGCTGAATCGATTACAGGTATAGTTAAAACTATACAAGACATTGCTTCCCAAACAAATTTACTGGCATTAAATGCAGCTATTGAAGCAGCAAGAGCAGGCGAATATGGAAGAGGTTTTGATGTTGTCGCTAAAGAGGTTAGAAAACTTTCAGTGAGGGTTGAGCAATCCATCTCAGAAGTGAAAGATAATGTTGAGGGCATAATACGTGAAATTGGGCAGGTCACAGAAAGTATTACACGCATAGCTGAAAAGGTTGAGAAAACAAACGCACAGATTAATGTGGCTTCTAGTGACTTCGTTGAAATTGCTTCTGCAGCGGAAGCATTGGATGAACGTTCAAAACAATTTACAGAATTAATTTAAAAGAAGCATGTGGCAACTTAGCCACATGCTTCAACTTATTTTTCTTCTTGTACATGTTTCATAAAGAATGATAATACAAGCGCAATAATGGCAAGTACTAATGCAAAAGTTAGAGCATGTTGTACACCGATAATTGAACCCGAATAGGTACTATCAGCAGATGTTCCATTTACTTTAACAAAATTAGCTGTACTAATTGACATAATTGTAATGGATACTGCTGTCCCGATAGCCCCTGCAACCTGCTGTAGTGTGTTCATAAATGCAGTTCCATCTGGATACAAATGACGAGGAAGTTGATTTAAACCATTCGTTTGAGCAGGCATACTTGCTAGTGAAATACCGACAAACATCAGGATATGAAAGACTACGATAAAGTATACAGATGTTTCAGCATCAATTGTACGTAAGGCAAACAGTGCAACAATTTCTAACAACAAACCGACCGGCACCATAATACGTGGACCAAAGCGATCAAAAATATGACCTGATGCCACAGCCATAAAGGCATTGATAACACCGCCAGGAAGTAGAGAAAGACCAGCTATCATTGGCGCAAGAAGTAAAATATTTTGCAAATAGATTGGGAGTAATACCATCGTTGCTAAGATAGTCATATGCACGAGAATGACCATCATAATGCCAATATTGTACATTGGAAATGAAAAAACTTTTAAATTAAGCATAGGTTGTTCCATTTTTAATTGGCGCAAACAGAAAAGTATAATCCCAATAATACCGATGCTGATAGCAATCATTACTTCAGCTGTCATGAATGTGCTGAGTTTACCAGAAATACTGAAGCCGTAGACTACTCCTCCAAAACCAATCGTTGAAAGGATGATTGATAATACATCAAATTTAACGGGTTGTACCTCGCTAACATTTTGAACAAATTTTAAGCCGAGTACAAACGAAATTATTAGGAATGGGACGCTTATCCAAAAGATATAATGCCATGAGAAATGCTCCATGACGAAACCTGCAATGGTTGGGCCAATTGCAGGTGCAAAAATAATGACTAAGCCAATTTTGCCCATTGCTGCCCCACGTTGGTTAATGGGATAAATCATTAGGACGACCTGCATCATGAGTGGCAAAATAATGGCGGCTCCTATAGCCTGAATAATTCGTCCAGTGAGTAATACTGTAAAGGTTGGTGCAATTGCTGAAACGACAGTACCGATAATTGCGAATAATAAAGATACAACAAACAAATGCCTCGTAGGAAAACGCTGCATAAGAAATCCTGATAAAGGTACCAATATACCTAGAGTTAGTAAATACCCAGTTGTTAGCCACTGAATAGTAGAAGCATCGGTGTTAAAATCTAGAATTAGTTGGGCAAAGGCCATATTAAGTGCTGTTTCATTAAATAAACCGATGAAGGCAGCGACTAGAAAAGCAGCGATAATTTGATTGCGTTGTTCATATAACTTTTGACTATCCATATAACCCTCTTTTTCTTTAGTTTTCATTACTCCTAACAGTAACATATACATATGATTTATTTCCAACTGTTTCCGTCACAATTATTGACTATAAAATAGAAGAGGATAAAAAAGACTAGTCAATGTGCTGGTGTTTTATTTACAATATTTGTGTAAGCCATTCATAATTCATAATAGGGGTGTTATGCATGACAAAAGTGGAAGTAAGTTTTAAACATTTACCGACGACAGCCATTTCTGATGCAACAGGGGGGCATACGAATTTACGCAGTGATATTAAGCCATTAGCAGATCATTTTAAAATTGCTGGGCGTGCCGTAACTGTTCGATTACCAGATGGGGAAAATGGTGCTGTGCTAGAAGCCATTCGGGCTGCTAACGCAGGCGATATTTTAGTGATTGATGCAAAGGGTAATATGAATCGTGCTGTGGCAGGGGACTTTGTAATTTCATTAGCGAAAGGTATGGGTATACAGGGCTTCGTGGTGGATGGTGTAATTCGTGATATTGAAGCTATTAGAAAGTTAAACTTTCCGGTGTTTTCTCTTGGAACAACGGTAGCGGCTGGCAATAAAAATGGTGGCGGTAAAGTAAATGTACCCATTGCTATTGGCGGCGTAACTGTTCAACCGGGTGATTATATTATTGGGGATGTAGATGGTGTTCTTGTTGTGCCACAGGTGGATGCGGAGCGTATCGTTGTGACCGCTGAGGCAAAAGTTGCAAAGGACGAAATACGAGCACAAGAAGCACACGTAAATGGCAAAGAATCAATTATTGCCTATTTAGATAAAGTGTTAGACAAATAAGAAAATCCTCACGATGCATTTATACATCGTGAGGATTTTCTTATTTAGACTATGCTAAATTTTCATTTTCTTTAAAGTAATTTTTCATTTTTTCTTTATCAAAACGGCCTTCCCATTTCGCCATTACTAACGATGCTAATGAGTTACCAATTACGTTAACAACTGTACGTCCCATATCAAGAATACGGTCAATACCCGCAATAAACGCTAAACCTTCAATTGGAATACCAACAGTACCTAACGTTGCAAGAAGTACAACGAATGAAACGCCTGGTACACCTGCAATCCCTTTAGACGTAACCATTAATACAAGCATTAATGTAATTTGTTCGCCGATGCTTAAGTGTATTCCATACATTTGTGCTATGAATAACGCAGCAATTGCTTGGTACAGTGTTGAACCATCTAGGTTAAAGGAATAACCTGTTGGAATAACAAAAGATACGATGTCTTTTGGTGCGCCTAGTTTCTCCATTTTCATCATGATTCGTGGTAATACAGCCTCTGAACTAGCTGTGGAGAACGCTAAAATTAACTCATCTTTTAATACTTTAATTAAATAGAAAATACTGATACCTGCTATTTTTGCCACAATGCCAAGAACAACAAAGATGAAAAATAACATCGTGCCATAAACGAGTATAGCAAGTTTGGCAAGAGGTATTAGGGAAGCAAATCCATATTTGGAAACGGTTACACCAATTAAACCAAATACCCCAATTGGAGCGAATTTCATCACGAGGTTCGTTACCCAGAACATAGCATCAGCTACACCTTGGAAGAAGCCTAAAACTGGCTTACCTCGATCCCCGATGGCAGCAACACCCAGACCAAAGATAACGGAGAAGAAGATAATCGCAAGCATATCACCTTCAGCCATAGATTGGATAATATTTGTTGGTACAATACCTACAATAATATCGAAAGGTCCTTCATGTTGTACTTCCTCAGTTGTCGAAACGTATTTCGAGATATCTCCTTGAGAAAGCTCGTTCATATTCACACCAGCACCTGGCTGGAAAAGGTTCGCAGAAAGTAAACCGACAACAATTGCTACCGTTGTAATAACTTCAAAATAAATAAGTGATTTCCCGCCTAATCGCCCAAGTTGTTTCATGTCGCCTGTCCCAGCAACGCCAACGATTAATGTCGAAATAATAATCGGTACAACAATCATCTTAATCAGATGTAGAAAGATATCTCCTAGTGGTTGTAGATATTTTTCAATATTGGGGTTTCCGTAAAAGATACCGCCAACAATGATCCCTAAAGTCAAACCGATTAGAATTTGAGTGGCTAAACTGATCTTAAATTTCTTTTTCAAAATCTTCGTTCCTCCTAATATTAAAATTTTTAGGACACGCCTTACTTTAATAATACGGAGGACTTATAAAATCCGACAGAATCCGATAAAATTAATTTATTTTTGTTAAAATGTCTGAATATAACACTTGAATAAACTTCTTTATATTCACCTTTGCTTTTCGATTACCATGATCCTCTATTTGCTTCATAAGCTGACGAATCTCTTTTAAATCAAAGTATCGCGGTGCATAGTATTCGAATTCAGAGTTTGTGTAATCAACAACACCCAAATTGGCCAAATTAATCATTGCAGCTAAAATCGTACGACGCACACGCTGTTCAATGGCTTTACTTTCCTTCAATATTTCATCGGGAGTCGTTTTGGTGACAGCGGCTATTTCTTCATACAGCTCCTTTAACGGAGGAAGTGGTGCAATTTTATGCTGATGTGCTAGTAATGTTTCGATTATGGCAATGATATCCTCGCTGCCGATTTCACCAACAATGCCCATATCATTCAAAATTGATTGAATATGATCACGTGATGTCGCTTTATGATTTTTTTGCTCATTTATTTCTATACTAGTAAGGGATTGGCGAATAACTAGGAGCGAGTTCTTTAGTCGAAATTGTTCTGTTGTTTTACGTAAAACATTTTCGACCTCAATTTTGTTAATTGGTTTATGAATGAAGAAATCTATACCTTGTTCATACGCCTCACCAACCATCTCCTTATTCACTACTTGAGAAATCATAATAAATTGTCCCTCAAAGCGATTTTGAATTAGATGCTCTACCGTTGCAATACCATCTAGCTTTGGCATAAGTAAATCGATTAGCACAAACTCTGGTTGTGTCATTAATATTTGTGGTATGGCATCTTCACCATTGCGTGCTTCACCAATGACGGTACCTAAACCACTATCTTCAATAATTTGCTTTAACATGACACGACTTGCACGATCATCATCTACAATAAAATACCTCATTTAAGTCTCTCCTGTTTGAATAGTTTGCGTAGGAATTATAATTTTAAACATCGTTTCTTTATTATTAGATTCGACAGAAATTGTACCGTTTAATTTTGTTATTAGTGTGGTTACGTGTGAGAGCCCAATACCGGTTGCTGCTACACCTTCAATATTATATTTTGTAGTATAACCAGGCTCAAAAATAATAGAGAGATCATTTTGTGAAATGCCACTTCCATTATCACATACGGTTATTACAGTATCATCCTCTTGTTGCTGAATAGCAATAGAAATAATACCGTGTTCTTCAATTGCTTCTATGGCATTAGCTGTTAAATTATTTAATAGAGCAAGCAATGCAATATGCTCCTCCGTTTGAAAATCACTATCAAAACTAATTTTAAACTGTATATCTTTTCCTAGCAATTCACTATATTTACTATTACCTTCCTCTATATAATGCAATAATTCTGATAATCGAATGGAGCCATAGCTCTTTTCACCTACGATTTTTGAAATACCCGCATAAATGCGTTGTGAATCTTTCTTTACTTCATGAATTTCCTGGGCAATATGCAGCGCTTGTAAGCATTCCGCGCGATAGCCTTTAACTTTTAATTGGCGATATAAATCAAAGCCGCTTGCTGTAATTGTTTCAATATGATTCATTGATTTTTTTAGGTATAAGGTTTCTACATATAAATCAGAACCAATATTAAGCATTTCTTGTACGCGTTTTTTTTGTTCGGCAATTAAAATAGAACTATAGATGCCAACCACGAAAAAGCTCCGTAGCAAGGCAACGGCAACGAGTATGAGAAAGTCGTGTATAAATACAAAATTATACGAGTGCACAAGAAAACGTGCTAACTGTTCACCTAAATTACTAATGACTTCGCTAAAGGCAACAAGGAGTCCGAGCTTTAACGGTTTTTCTCGATATTGATGAATGTTTAATTGATGTAGGCATAATGCAAACAATAAGTAAAATATAGCTGCAGGCAGATGCATAAGAATACTTTCTATTATTGAAACATCTAATGTGTAGTAATAGTAATTAACTATAACTCGGAAAGAGGTAGTCACAATACTTGTAGCAATACCTGCTAAGATAATTGGTGTAGGTTTAATGAGAGTACATAAAAAGAAGATAATACTTCCTAATCCAAAGCGAAATGTTGTATCGTAGAACGGCAAAATTTTTATTTCACTACCGACCGCTGTAAATAAGGCTATCATTAAAACCCATGTGAGGGTTGCACGGGACATAATAACTTTCGTGTACATTTTCAAGCATCCTCCCTAATCTATATTAGTCGAGCGAGATATCTAATAAAAAAATACCACATCCTAAGTGGAAGTGGCATCTAGAAGTGTAAGTGCAATTTTAGGCAAAAAAAAACGGCTACATCATGTAGTCGGATTTTAAAAACTGGAGGAGGTAGAGGGATTCGAACCCCCGCGCGGTGTTACCCGCCTGTCGGTTTTCAAGACCGATCCCTTCAGCCAGACTTGGGTATACCTCCATAGTATATTGTTGCAATGTCTTATCGACAAAAACTAATTTATCATGTATTAGTTTTCACGTCAATACTTTTATCATTTTTTTTTAGATTTTCTAAAATTAATTTTTTATATGGCAGAGATATCAATAGAATATAAATAATTAGTGTAATTCGTTGCATTTTATGAAAACTGAAAGTATACTAGTTATTGCCGTGCTAGGTGGGAAGGTAGCGGTGTCCTGTAACTCGCAATCCGCTCTAGCGAGACTGAATTCCTTTTTTGAGGCTGTCCGTATTGTTTGGTCTGCCTTTTGCACGTAGTGTTGACGATTGGGTCCTGCGCAATGGATACCCATGAACTATGTCAGGTCCGGAAGGAAGCAGCATTAAGTGGTATTATTCATGTGCCGCGGGGTTGCCTAATCTGAGCTAACGACAAGAGTAACGCTTATGTGCGGCTGTCGAAAAAAGGTGCACGGCATTAAATTGCCAATTCAAACGCATTCGTCTATTGTAGGCGAATGCGTTTTTTCTATGTGAATAGTGACAATACGATTTTATTAATAATGCAGCCAATGCTATAATAGAGCTATCATATTTAAAAAGAAGAGGAGAGGAAATCATTGACGTATCAAGCATTTTATCGTGTGTATAGGCCACAATCATTTCGTGAGATGTCAGGTCAAGCGCATGTCAAAAGAACGCTACAAAATGCTCTCCTAGCAAATAAAACAACGCATGCGTATCTGTTTTCTGGTCCGCGTGGTACTGGGAAAACGAGTACGGCTAAAATTTTTGCGAAGGCATTAAACTGTGAGCGAGCCCCGTCAAGCGAGCCCTGTAATGACTGTGCAACTTGCTTAAGCATTACAGATGGTTCTCATCCAGACGTAATAGAATTTGATGCTGCATCCAATTCACGCGTTGAAGAAATACGTGACATTATTGAAAAAGTTCGTTTTGCTCCTGCTAGTAGCAGGTTTAAAGTGTATATCATTGATGAAGTGCATATGCTTTCAACAAGTGCCTTCAATGCACTTTTAAAAACTTTAGAAGAACCACCGTCGCATGCTGTTTTTATATTAGCAACGACAGAGCCGCATAAATTGCCAGCGACGATTATTTCGCGTTGTCAGCGCTTTGACTTTAAACGACTTTCGACGAACGATATTATTGAACGGATGAAGGTTGTATTAGAAGACATTGAGCTACCTTATGAAGAGCAAGGTTTAAAGGTTATTGCGCAATCTGCTGCTGGTGGCATGCGGGATGCTCTGAGTTTGTTAGACCAAGTCGTATCCTTCAGTGGTGATCTCTTGAAACTGGAAGATGCACTGCTTGTTACAGGATCGATTAGTCAGGAAGTTTTTTATGATTTGGCAGAGGCTTTAAAGGTGAAAGATGTCGCACAAATGCTTGCGTTATTAGAACAACTTATTGCCGATGGGAAAGACCCACTACGTCTGGCAGAGGATTTAATTACATTCTTCCGCGACTTACTGCTCCTGCAAACGAGTGAGGGGTTAGCGGAATTATTAGAGCTAGTATCGCCAGAGGAGCGAGTGTTTACTTTAGCACATGATTTTGCACCAGATTTGCTTTATGGCTATATTGACATCTTAGCGAAAACACAACAAGAAATGCGTTTCTCTCATCATACAAAAATTTATTTAGAAACAGCTTTGCTGAAAATGACACAGTTTTCAGGTGGAGTAGTTAATCAAGTGAACTCCTCAGGAGAAACAACGGTGAGTCCTGAGATAGCACAGAAAATAGTGGCGCTTGAGCAGACAGTCCAGCAATTATCAGCGCAATTGCAAAATGGGGTGCCGACACAAACTACGCCGACGCCTAAGGAGCAACGTCCACGTGCAAAAAGTCCAAATGGCTATAAGGCTCCGACTGGACGTATTCAAGAAATATTAAAGGATGCTACAAAGCAGGATGTGCACCGCGTTAAAGCCGTGTGGGCACAAGCATTAAACCAAATGCAAAAGTCTCAATCGGCTCTATTAGCAGAAGCTGAACCTGTTGCGGCATCTTCGAGTGCTTTTGTGTTAAAATTCAAGTATGATATTCATTGTCAAATGGTTGCTGATAATCATGCACTAAAAGCACACTTCACACAATTAATTGCAGGGCAAACTGGCACCATGTACGAAATGCTTTGCACGCCTGAAGAGACCTGGTTAAAGCTGCGTGAAGAATTCATTCGTGATCACGGCATGCATCAACAGAAAGCGCAGTCAGCTACTGATCATGATGTAGAGTTATTAGAACCACCACCGGCAGAGATGCCAGAAGAACCCTTTATCGATGATGCACAACCACTTGCATCACAGGATCCACTCGTGACGGAAGCGGAAAAGCTGTTCGGTAAAGATTTTGTTGAAATCGTTGAAGACTAATTACTTAGGAGGAATATGTTTATGCGTGGAATGGGAAATATGCAAGGTATGATGAAAAAAATGCAAAAAATGCAAAAAGAAATGATGGAAGCTCAAGAGGCTTTAAATGTTGAACAATTTGAAGGTACTGCTGGTGGCGGTATGGTTAAAGTAGCTGTAACAGGTCAGCGTGAAGTAGTTGAAGTGAACCTTGATGCATCAGTAGTAGATCCGGACGATATTGAAATGCTACAGGATTTAATCGTTGTTGCAACAAATGAAGCACTTAAAAAAGTAGATGAAAAAACAAATGCAACAATGGGTAAATTCACACAAGGCATGAACCTTCCGTTCTAGGAGGTAAAAAATATGTACTACCCAGAACCCATATCTAAACTAATCGATAGTTTTATGAAATTGCCAGGTATCGGGCCGAAAACCGCGGCTCGACTGGCGTTTTTTGTGTTAACGATGAAGGAAGAGGATGTATTGTCTTTCTCGAAGGCTTTAATTGATGCAAAGCGAAACTTAAGCTATTGTTCTGTCTGTGGCAATATTACCGATATAGATCCTTGCCATATTTGTACGGACAAACAACGTGATGTATCTGTTATTTGTGTCGTACAAGACACAAAAGATGTTATCGCAATGGAAAAAATGCGTGATTACAACGGTATGTACCATGTACTGCAGGGAGCTATTTCGCCAATGGATGGCATAGGCCCGGAAGATATCAATGTAGCGTCACTTTTAGTACGTTTGCAAGATGAAACAGTACAGGAGCTTATTCTAGCAACGAATTCTACAATTGAAGGCGAAGCGACAGCTATGTACATATCACGTCTAGTGAAACCATCTGGTATTCGTACAACACGTATTGCACACGGACTGCCGGTAGGTGGAGATTTAGAATATGCTGATGAAGTAACGTTATCGAAGGCAATGGAAGGCCGTCGAGAGTTATGAGTGAGGGATTGAGATGTTCTTCCGCAATAAAGGAAAGCTAAAAAAGGAATTTGATGAAAAACTTGTAGGTCTCATTAAAGAAACAAAAGAGGATTTGCAACAAGCAAAAATAATTGAAGAATTAGTAGATGATTATGATTTAGAAATCATCGCCCAACGAAAAGCAGCGGAGAGTATACATTATTATTTATTCAAAGAAGCCAGAATTCGACGAGTATTAATCAAATAATTGTTGGTAGAGTTATAGAAGCGAAGCAGAAATCATACACTTACATAATTATTATCGAAGGGGGCAAGTGTATGCCGTGGGTTGTAATTATGAGTATTGGTGTTCCTGTAGCGCTTCTATTTCTTTATATAGTAGGAAAGCACATTAAGTTAGGGAAAGTATTAGAAGGATTATCGGTTTTTTGGTTTCGATTCGCCTTTGCTTTTTTACTACTATTCATCATTCATTTAGCTGTTGGCTATAGTGGATACAATGTACCAATCAATCTATTTTCAGTTACTACAATTGCAGTATTAGGAATACCTGGGGTACTAGGAATTACTTTTTTAATCTATTTTTTATAAATCACTTGCAAAGAGAAAATATTATGGTATAGTAATAGGAGTCGTTAAGATAACTGTTGAAAACAACTTCATACAAAACAATTTAATTAAAAATAATTGTTGACATCAGGAAATTCGTTGTGGTATGATATAAGAGTTGCTGAAACAAATCGACAACAACATGAACCTTGAAAACTGAACAAGCAAAACGTAATCA
>NZ_JBMGUV010000048.1:0-29385 GCF_049058285.1 Lysinibacillus sp. UGB7 | reverse complement strand
ATTTAACTGAAAATTAGAAATATAAATGAGGGTGAAAAGCAGTATTATCGTTTGAGTGGTTATAAGTTCGAATAATTTGATAAAAAAGAATTCAAGATGAAAGAAAAAGACGTTCGAAAAATCTCTGATTTAAAATGATGTTTTCATAATTCCTTATAACATCGTTTAAACTAACTAAACAACTAGGTTTCACTCCCCGAAAAACAAAAAAGGCGCACAACTCGTTAATAAGTCAATGCGGCTTTTTGCATTTATACACTCTAATAAACTAAAAGCTCCATGTAGTCATAGGGCTTTTAGTATCATTTTATCAAACCAATTAAAAGAAATGAGCCTGTACAATACAGAACTCATTTCTCACTAGATATTTCACTTCAAATGTTTAATACATTTTGAACTATCTTTCAACTGCTACTTGACACTTATTACCAATCATTTTATCGCATTTTACCTTTGTTTCGTATATTCTACCATCAGACCCTCTTTCTTGTACTAGTACATACTTATCATTTGCCCCATTATTTACAAATATAAAATCTACAGCATCCGGATATAAGTCCTTAACATAAACATACTCAGTCCATGCACTCGCTGATACTGAAGGAATTAGTATAGCTCCTGATAAAGCCAGTGATCCCACCATTTTTGCAATTTTTGATTTAAACATAATAAACTCTCCTTTTACATTTTTTTTCTCTATTAATAAGTTGCATTTAATAGAACAATACAACCATAACAAAATTAAAATGAAAATGCTGTCGATATTTGTATTTATTTTTAAAAAATACAAATATTACCCTTTTTGTCACATTTACTTAGTACCGCCAACCACGATCATCAAGCCATTTCTTAAAATCTTCTAATTTCTGTCCACTAAGTCCACCTTTGGTTAAGTAAGCATTTCCGTCTGTGGCATACTCTGTACGGCGCTCCAATATCTGTGATTCGACATGTACGCGGAAATCTCTGCGATAGCTTCTGGATTATTCATTCTACCAGTGACAATTACTTTCGTTTTACTCCTACCAAAGAAAACAACTCTACGAGCAATATTCACTTTATTAAAAAGCTTTGCTGAAGAACAAACACAGTAACAGAAAGTATCTAATCTATTAAAAAATGGAAAGTCAGGAGTTTGCAGTTCCAGGAAAAGGAGCCAGCGTGCTAATCCAGAATAGCGAAATAAGGAATAAACAATTTAGTCCTTATGAACGGACTGGGATATACGCTCTTGGTCTGATGAACAAATATAATTCAGGTAGCAGGAAATCAAAAAATCGAAGCATGAATTGGAACTTTTTTGTATGATGTTTCTAAGAGAGAAGATTCAAAAATAAAACCCTTTACATTAAAACCTGGTCCAAAAACTATAAAGTAACAAGAATGCTTTGAAGAAAAAGGCGTATACAAAGTTACAGATTAAAATACTCCACTATTTCAGCATACCATCTACATCCACCTCCATATGGTGGATCAAACCAGCTGAATATGGGGGAGAAGAGTCTTGTAACTGATACTATGTTTACGGAGCGCCTTGCTGAAAAAATCTTAGAAGCAATTCGAAAAGAAATAAATATCACTATGTCTATAGGGATAGCTATAGGTGAAGGACCTACTGAAGCACTCTTTAAATTAGCTGATGAACGAATGTACATTTCAAAGAATACTGGGAAAAACAAAATTACAACCCAAAATCCGGTAGAAGCTTCTTAGGATTAATTCGTCACAGTTTTTCCAAATGTATTCCAATTTATTTGTGTTATTATAACTAATAATCGGTACCAAGATTGTATCAAGCAATCGCAACTTACATAAAGTCGTTAATCGTCTTATTTCTATATAAGGTGGTTAAAGTGGAATTTATAGTAATAAATTAACCTTTTATTGTAAATCTTAAATGACACCGCTATCACTTTTATTTCCCATTTGATTCAATGTAAAAATTTGACAATTTATTTCGTTCGTCATATACTATTCCCATGCTTTGCGATATATAAATATAAAACCTTGTCTAGGTAATAAAATGTGAGATGGGAAAAGCTTATATTCGAGCTTGGCTCAGGTTTAGTTGACACTTGTGTGGTTGCTATCGGCGATAAAGAGGATGCTTACGGTTATTCATTAACATCACAAGTACAATCTGAAATAGATAAAACTACGCTGTACCCGCTATAAACAGCGAACTACGGGTTTATGTAGTAACGGAACAGAA
The DNA here is from genome assembly GCF_049058285.1 of Lysinibacillus sp. UGB7. NCBI lineage: Bacteria > Bacillati > Bacillota > Bacilli > Caryophanales > Bacillaceae > Lysinibacillus > Lysinibacillus sp. UGB7. The sequence continues at coordinate 27,173 of NZ_JBMGUV010000048.1, read as the reverse complement.
ATGGCAATAGGGCTCTAAACATCAAATATTTTATTTCTATTCCATTTTTAGTAACGGACGTAAAGATCCATTTTCAACTTCCTCTGGTGAGTGAAACGAATATCTTCCCTTTATATCTATATGTGCATGTCCTACTGAAGAGAGTCTTTGTTTGATTACTTGAATAATTATAAAAGGGGCCATGCCACGACCAACCTCAAAATACTTTCGAGTTAGTCCTGAGTGTACCACTTAGTCATTGTAACAAACCGAAGACTACCCGCTGAAGCTGTTTTCTCCATCCTCTCTTCTCACATTCAAGCGTTTCTAGACACGTTTATATAAGCAAAACTATACATTTTAAACAAACACCTACATGTATTATGCATTTTATTGGTAATATTTTTCGTTAATTAGGAGGGACAGTATGAACCGATTTGTTAAAGTAGAAAATGCCCAGGTGATAACCGGAGCTCAATACGATGTAACAGAAAATCAGAAAGTATTATGGTTTGCACGTCAAATGGACATAGAAGCCGGCATTTATAATGAACCCGTTTCTATACAAATAAAAGGGGACTTAGATCATAAAAGACTACAAAAGGCATTACAATATATTGTAGCGAAACACGTAGCGTTACAAATGAATATTGTATCTATGATTGACGGTCTGAAACAAATAAGGAAAGAACAATTTCATGTAGACATGGATTTTTATGATTGGTCTTCTTATCCTGGTGCCAAAAGAGATCAGATGTTGGACGAATCTTTGAAATCAAATCTTTACACAAGATTTGATTTAACCTCAGATGCCTTGTTTCGATTTCAATTGTATCAGTTGGAACCAAATGAATATCTCCTTCACATGATGTTCCATCATATTATTTTTGATGGATGGAGTTTAGGATTATTCCTGCAAGATTTAGAACAAGCTTATTCATTAGACCAAACTTTTGAAACAGAAAAAAACATTCATAGAATACAGATGTATGAAAAACTTTTACATAAACATCAAAATTATATTGGAACAGAGGATTATGTTACTTCTGAAAAATATTGGCGTGCAAAATTAGAAGGTACCTTACCGTGGAGTGAATTTCCAACAGGTTGTGCAAGGTCACTTGTACCAACATATCAAGGAGGTGCTTTACAATATGCAATAAAGCCTACTTTATCTAACCTTATAAAACAATTTTCCAAGGAAAATCAAGTTAGCTCATACCGTGTTTGGTTAAGCATCTATATTGTTTTATTAAATCAAATGACAAATCAGACAGACTTGGTAGTTGGCATGCCAATTAACACCAGAAGCCGTGACGAAGAAGCGCGAGAGGTATTTGGCTACTTTGTGAATACAGTTCCACTACGTATAGCATTTTCACCTACCGAAACATTTACAGAGTTAGTTCAAAAAGTGAATGACTCTGTAAAAGAAGCGATCGCACATAGAGATTATCCTTTGGACCATTTGATTCAGCAAATTAAGAATCGAGAAGGAAATAACCCATCTTTATATTCAACAGTATTCAACATGGTGAAACTTCCGAATTTCAGAATGGAAGACTTAGAAACGAAAGTCATCACACATCAAAATCGAGTAAGTGTGTTTGATATGGTATGGCGATTAGTTCAAAACCAAAGTGATGCTTTAAATATTGAAATTGATTATAACTCTGGTATATATGATGAAAACGACATACAGAACTTTATAGATAGATTTCAACATTTACTACAGATATTGTTAGAAAACAGTGACATAGCTATATGCAATCTAGAATTGCTTTTACCACAGGATTATGATGTTTATCAAAACACATTGGCTGTGAAAAATGTGATGCCTATGACATTAGACCAACTCATCGATGAACAGGCGGATATACATCCAGATCGTATTGCTATAACGGTGGGTCAGCAAAATATCACTTATCAAGAGTTGCGGGTCTTGTCGAACCAAATGGCGCAAACTTTATTGCACCAAGGGTTTCAAAGACAAAATCGTGTAAGTATCATTATGAATCGTAGTATAGAAGCCGTTGTTTCCATGATTGGAGTATTAAAGGCAGGGGGTATCTATGTACCTGTGGAGCCGGATTTTCCTGTAGACCGGGTTCGTTTTATATTACAGGATAGTGAGTCAACTCATATTATTACAAGTCATAAGATTAGTTTACGACATATTCAACTAGAGCAACAAGTTATTTTATATGAAGATATGCCTAAACAATTCATTACTGAACAAGCGAAACGTACACATACAATGGAAGATGCAGCCTATGTCATTTATACATCTGGTTCTACTGGAAATCCTAAAGGTGTATTAATTCCTCATAAGGGAGTAATTCACTTTATACAATCCTTAAAAGATACGTATCATTTTCAGAAAAATCATGTACATCTACAATTTGCATCACTTATCTTTGATGCATCTGTCTGGGAAATCTATAGTAGCTTGTTAACTGGTGGAAGGCTTTATATTTTATCGGAGATAGAAAGAAAATCTTTCAATCACTTTATCGAGGCAATTCACAAACAGCAAGTAAATTTTTGTCTTTTACCTACTGTATTTTTCCATACTTTAACGCAAGCGTCTCTTCATGACTTAGAAAAATTGCAATCACTAAACTATATATTTGTTGGTGGAGAGACATTGCTACCGGAAACAGTACGAAAATGGCAAGAAAAAGTAGATTTGAAAATTCCAATTGTAAATGCATATGGTCCAACAGAATCGACAGTTTGTGTCGCCACATATCCGATTATCAACAAGGTAGATGAAACACAAGCAAATATACCAATTGGGAAACAGTTATCTCATACAGAAATCTATATTTTGAACGAACAGCATCAAATTTGTCCGCCGTACGTACCTGGAGAGATTTATATTGGTGGGAGTAGCCTTGCACAGCAATATGTCAATCAACCTGATAAAACCAAAGAAGCATTTGTAACTGTAAATTTACCAACTTCGTCTAAGGCGAGACTATATAAAAGCGGTGATCAAGGTCGTATCACACAAGATGGACAAGTTGAATTTTTAGGACGTATAGATAACCAGGTGAAGATTCGTGGATATCGTATCGAATTAGAAGAAATAGAAGAGCAAATGCTCCAACACCCATCTATTCAACATGCATCTGTGATAGTTTATCGGAATAAAAATGGCAATCAGCAATTGATTGCTTTCTACGTATTGCAAAAAGAGTCTATTGTGACTGCTGAAGATATCCAAGCATATCTTTCGGGAAAATTACCTTATTTTATGCTACCGAATTACATGCAAGATGTCGAGAAGTTTCCTTTAACACCGAGTGGCAAGATAGATTATAACTCATTACAAAAGCAAGCAGAGTCCTTATTAGAAAACCGTACCCATAGATATATCCCACCCAATACAGATACTGAAATACACTTACAGAATATCTGGGCAGAAGTTTTACAGATGAATTCTGAACAGATAAGTATCGAAGATGATTTTTTCAAAATTGGTGGACATTCTTTACTCACAGTCCAAGTCATTAATCGTATTCATGCCAGATTCCATGTACAGATCAGTTTAAAAGACTTATATATATATCGAACGATTCATACATGTGCTGATTATATAGACCAATTAAATCCTTTAGATAAAGAAGTTGTAATACCGCAAATTCCTGAACAAACGTATTACCCGTTATCACATGCACAAAAAAGACTTTGGTTTTTATACAAAAGGTATCCAGAAGATAGAACGTATGACATCCCTGTCCTGGTAGAAATACAGCCCGGTATACAAATCAATATGTTGAACAAAGCTTTATATGAAGTTATACAACGACATGAAATTTTTCGAACGGTTTTCATGGAAAAGCAAGGGGAGCCTGTGCAACACATACGAGAAGAAATATCTACGATAGCTAAACACGTGGATATTACCAGTATTAAAAAGAGTAAACAAGCAGCATATAGGATGAAGTGTATACAGGAGTTTGATTCTAAAGAGTTTGATTTAGAACAGGGTCCGTTATTCCGAACGATACTATTCACAGCGAGTGAAGATTGCTCTTGGTTATATTTGAATTTCCATCATATTATTATGGATGAATGGAGTTTACAACGCTTTCTAAAAGAGCTATTGGAGGTATATGAAGAATTATTACTAAATAAAAGCGTGCATGCTACCAAACCTACTGTTAGATATGTAGATTATGTAGCATGGCAATATGAACACCTTTCGTTAGGGACATGGGAATTAGAAAAACAATATTGGAAACAAGAGTTTCAAAACGTTCTACCTCAATTATCACTACCATATGATCGGATGCGTCCTAGTACTCCTTCGAACCATGGTGCGGTGCTTTCTAAGAAAATAGATCAGGTACATTTGGCAGGATTAAGAAAAATTGCACAACAAGAGGAAGTTTCACTATTCATATTGCTATTTACTGCTTATACACAATTTTTACAGCAGATATGTGGGCAGAACGACCTTATTGTAGGAACACCTGTGACAGGGAGACAACATACGGCATTTGAAGATGTACAAGGCTTTTTTGTCAACACAGTTGCAATTCGAGTAAATACAACCGATGCTTCCACAATGAAAGAATTGTGTGAAGTCGTAAAAGAAAAATGTCTTTTGGCATTCCAGCATCAAAACTATCCATTTGATAAGGTGATTGAAGTAGTAAACCCTGAACGAACAGCACATGATAATCCAATTTTCCAAACTATGTTTAGTTATCAACAGAACACAGCTCAACAACATAATTTGCATCGATTGGATATACAACCCGTGGAGCAAGCAATTAGTAAATTTGACTTAGCCCTTACATTCTTAGAGTCAGAAGATGGCCTAGTTATGGATTTAGAATATAATACTGATTTGTTTGAAAGAACAACAATTTCACGTTTTGCAGAACAACTTTTGCAAACATTACAGATGATACAAACTGATTTTACTACATCCCTTTGTCAATTAAATATGTTGTGTAATACAGATAAAACTGTGTATCAAAAATTGAACGATACGTATATGGCGATGCCATCACATTCATCTATACAAGAACGTTTTTATCAGCAAGTATATAAAAGACCCGATTCGATCGCAATTTCTACAGAGGATAGTTCATATACCTATGAAGAGGTGAATCATTATTCTAATCAAATTGCCCATTATTTGATTGAAAAAGGAATGCAACTCAATGATGTAGCTGCCATTTTCTTAGAACGAAGTTTTGAAAGTATTGTATGTATGTTAGGGGTTCTCAAAGCTGGCGGTACCTATGTGCCAATTGATATTAAATATCCGCCAGAACGTGTATCGTATATTGTAAACGACAGTAAGGCAAAGCTGATTCTAACGAAAAATTCTCTAAAAAAAGAATCACTATCCCATTATGAGCAAGTAGCAGTAATAGAAGATATGTTAGCATCGTCTGCAATTCAAGACATCTTAAACAAAAACACAGCGGAAGACACAGCCTATATGATCTACACATCTGGATCGACGGGAAATCCGAAAGGTACATTACTTCGACATGCTGGCGTACTTAATTTAGTGGAATGGCGTTCACAAACATTCCATATAACAGAGCAAGATGTGTTATCTCAGTTTTACTCTCACAGTTTTGATTCGTCTGTTTCGGAAATTTTTTCGGCTTTATTAACTGGAGCAAGACTTCATCTATTAAATGAGGAACAACGTTTCTCCTCACAGGCATATTTCGATGCTGTTTCTACTTATAACATTACGATTTCAGATGTGGCGACAGCCTTTTTTAAACAATTAGCAAATGGAGTATCTTCAAAACAGCACATTCCATTAAAAAGTTTACGTGTGCTAATTATGGGAGGTGAAGCTGCGTCGGCAGAAGCTATTCGAAAATGGCAATCTGAAATGAGTGATACTGTACAGATTGTCAATGAATATGGACCTACAGAAACAACGGTTAGTTCGTTGTATTACTCTGTTTCTACAAAAGTGGATAGTACTGTTACCCAGATTCCTATTGGGAAGCCCATTGCAAATACAAAAGTCTATATCTTAAATGAAAACATGCAACTGTGTCCAATAGGTGTAATAGGAGAACTGTACATTGAAAGTGTTGGAACAGCAATCGGGTATGTAAATCAGCCAGATAGAACCAAACAATCATTTTTGTCTAACCCGTTTTCTACTGAAAATCATTCTATTTTATATCGGACAGGAGATCTAGTAAGACTAGCATTAAATGGAAGTGTAGAATATATGGGTAGACGTGATAGACAAGTGAAAATAAGAGGATATCGTATTGAACTAGGAGAAATTGAAGATGTACTGGTGCAAGAGCCTCGCATTCAACAAGCGGTGGTTTTACCTGATGCAGAAGGAAACGAATTACACGCATATTTCACTGTTTATAACCAATCAAAAATAAGTATTGAAGAAGCCTATAAGCATGTTTCCACTACTTTACCGGAATATATGGTGCCAAAAGGATATGTTTGTGTTTCAGAGATTCCTGTCACACAAAATGGCAAAATAGATGTTCAAAAACTACTAGGGCAGTATCAGATACAGTACCGGAAAAATAAAAATCATCAACCACCTGTTACAGAAACACAAAAGGTACTAGCTAACGTTTGGGCAGAAGTATTAAACATAAAAGACTTAAACATAAAAGATGATTTTTTTGCTCTAGGGGGGCACTCATTAAAAATTATGCCTACTTTGGTGAAACTAAAACCATACTTCCCTCACTTGCGCATACAGGATTTCTTTCACTATCGTACAATAGAAAAACTGGCTCGAAAAATAGATTCAGAAGCGCTTCAGCAAGAAAACAGTATAGCAGCAACTGTGGGTGAGCATAAAAAAGAAAATAATATTTATATAGATAAGCAAGAAAACAGTAAGAAATGGGATACATTAATACAAGTTTCACAACAGAAACCTCGTAGTATATTATTAACAGGCGGAACAGGTTTTCTTGGTTCCCATATTTTAGAGCAGTTATTATTACTACCTGATACAGTGATTTATTGCCTAGTTCGGAATCAAAAACAAACTTCAATGGAAAATAAAGTACGAGAAAAAATGGAGTTTTACTTTGGAGAGGCTATTTTAGAAAAAATGAAACATCGCGTTCATATCATTGAAGGAGATTTGAGCAAAGAACATCTGGGTATTACACCAAATGTAAAAAAACAATTGATTCAAGAAATAGATACAATCATACACTGTGGAGGAGATGTGCGTCATTATGGAGATAGAGAACATTTTATCCAAGTTAATGTGGAATCTACTAAATACTTATTAGAACTGAGTAAAGACGCACGGGCACGTTTTCATTATATTTCAACAATTAGCATTTCTGGACATGCTCCTCATGATGCTAAAGAATTTTTGTTCTCTGAACGAGACTTTGACAGAGGGCAGCAGTTAGATAATGTGTATATAGAAAGTAAATTTTTGGCAGAAAAATTAGTCAGAGAAGCAATAAAAGAAGGCGTGCCAGCAACGGTGTATCGTGTGGGAAACCTCGTAGGGCATACACTTGACGGAAGGTTTCAAGAGAATATAGAAGGTAATGCTTTTTATCGTGTGATAAAAGCTATCTTGTTACTACAAGTTGCACCGGACATTCATACGTATATTGATCTAGTACCAATCGATTTTGGTAGTAAAGCTATTGTACAATTGGCATGTACAAAGGAAACTGAAGGGGAAACTTTCCACATTTGTAATCCTGTTCAAATTGAATGGAAACCGTTTGTTGAATATCTGAAACAGAGCGGTCATCCTATTAAAATTGTCGATACTGAACAATTTATGAATTTATTTAAAGACTATACATTGTCTGATAAACAAAAATATGCTTTGGAATTGATGGTGCCTTTACTAGAAGAAACAGCTGAAAATTCTTTATCAATCCCAACGTGTCAAGATACGCAACGTTTTTTACAAGAAGTTGGTGTGGTATGCGAATTACCTGATGCAAAGTTTGTATCTAATTTGATAGATTACGGATCCAGTATAGGGTTTTTCCCCTCTAGCAGAGAACATACTACGGTTTAAATGACGATTAAAATGAGGTATGCACATGATAAATTGAATGATTATTCGGCATGGTAAAAGGTGCGCCTTAATCTGAAGAAAGCATTTTCTATTGGATTAAAACAATTATGTCTGAAAGAGGCTGGGACAAAACAACTTACCTCAAAAATGAAAAGCCTCGAAAATTTTACGATTAGTAAAATCTTCGAGGCTTTGTTTTTTTAGTCTACTTCGTAGTCATTTTTCTCCGCTACGGCGGACGCTTTCTGCGGGCACGGCTCCAGCCTTCTCCAGCCTTCTCCAGCCTTCTCCTTCGCTTCGCTCAGTCCGGGTGCTTCCGCTCGTGCTGTTCCCGCAGGAGTCGCCGCCTCATAGCCGTGTACTTAAGCTAATTCAATGATTTTTAATAAAAAGTGCCTCTTTTTTCTTAAGTTGTTGGACATGGGGTCATACCAACAAAACGCGAACTTCGTACGCTAAGGAAATTGGCTTTTAGTTGTTTTTTTCATAAGGAAGTAGTGTCAGGAAATCGCATATTTACAATGTTAAGCGATTTTTTATAAAAAAGATGATAGTATTTTTTAGTAATTCATTCCCGTTACTTGTTGTTTGGAGTGGATTTAAAAACATTCATTACAACCTTTGTTGCCTGTGCAATAAGCTCATCGTTATAAGTTGCATCCTGTTTATCGCGACTGGATAGTATTGCAAGAACGATTGGTTCTCTGTTAGGCGGCCAAACAATCGCAATGTCATTGCGTGTTCCGTAACCTCCCCCGCCAGTTTTATCACCAACTTCCCACCCTTTGGGAACTCCTGCACGAATTAAATTATCTCCAGTTGTATTTCTCTTCAACCAATCAACTAACATAGTTTGTTTCTCATGTGTTAGTACGTCGCCGAGCGTGTATGCTTGAAGGTCATTAGCGAGTGCTTTTGGTGTACTAGTATCACGAGTTTCTCCTGGTACAGCTTCATTTAGGCCTGTCTCAATACGCTCAGCATTAGTTACTTGGTCCCCAAGTTTTTTTAAAGAGGTTTCGAATCCTTCAGGGCCGCCCAGTTCCTTAAATAAAAGATTTCCAGCAGTATTGTCACTGTACCTGATTGCAGCTTCACTAATGTCTTTAAGAGTCATTCCTGTATCAACATATTTCTCTGTAATCGGTGAATAGGTAACAAGATCATTACTAGTGTAGGTAACTATTTTGTTAAGTTCTTCTATAGTATTTTGTTGTAAAACTGCCGCAGCAGCCAGTGCTTTGAATGTGGATGTGTACGCAAATCGTTCGTCTTCACGAAATTCCACGATTTTTTTTGTTCCTGTGTCAATAGCATAGACCCCAAGCCTCGCGTCATATTCCTTCTCAAGTTGTTCAAATTTCTCCATGGTAGTTTCTTCCATTATATTTTCTGACGTTTGGTTAGGTTCTGTTTCGGATTGTTGTACAACCTGTTTGTTCTCATTCGAGCAGCCTACAACCATAAGCATCAATCCTATCGGTGCTAGTATTTGATAAAACCTTCTTTTGTTCACGATGTAAAACCTCCTAATTATTTGATTAGACTCTTAATGAATTGAAAAAACAACCTTTTTCAAGGAGTTTAGAAAGATTACATTTGTAGTCCGATTACATCTGTAGTATAGTATTACATACGTAATCAAATTAAGTCAACTCATTATTTTTCACCATCAAGCTACTATAAATATGCTATCTGTTTTAAAAATCTAAAAATCTAAGAGAGTTGGTGTGGAGGAAATGTTTTTAACTCATTTTATAATTGGCCTATTGGTATCTTCATTTTCCGTTACTGTTATTCTACTTATACGAAAATGGTTTGGAAGACAACTAACAGCTAAATGGCACTATCATTTGTGGATGTTTCTTTTTATCGCTTTAACACTTCCATTCATACCGACTCATTTATATAATTTTAGTTTTCTCTTTAGCCGTGGATATATGTATCAGACTAATGCTGTCAGCCCTAATACAGAACTAAACGGAACTAATATGATGCAGGGCCTACACCTTATACAAGACTTTTCTGTATCTGTCAATCAGTTCGATCTGTCCTTACTTAATATAGGAGTAATGGGATTATGGATCTCAGGGTTGCTATTATTTACTTTTACTATGGTTCGTGGATGGATTACACTTAGAAGAATAAAGAATTTTTCTTCTACGCTTACCAATCAAGAAGTTCTTGTGCTTTTCGAAGAATGCAAGAAAAGACTACAGATTAAAAAATCAATAGAGATTGTTATTTCGAAAAGAGTCCAATCTCCAATGATATTTGGACTTTTTCAAACATATATCGTCTTACCTTCTCAGCATGAAAACTGGATCAACTTGAAACATTACGAGCACATCTTTCTTCATGAACTGAATCACTATAAAAACAAGGATCTGCTGACAAATTACGTGATGTTGTTCTATCAAAGCATTTATTGGTTTAATCCCCTTGTCTGGCTTGCTTTTAGAGAAATGAGATTAGATCGGGAAATCGCATGTGATACATCTGTTTTACATTTACTAGATGATAATTCATTTAGTGAATATGGAAATACAATCATTAATTTTGTAGATCTTTCTAAACGTTCAAGTAAGCTATCGTTAGTTACACAAATAAACGGTTCGAAGAGTCAAATTAAAAAACGAATTGAACAAATTGCTGCCTATAAGCCTGGCGCAAAGAAATCAATAAAAAAAAGTGTCTTTATTTATGTGTTGGCCAGTATCATTTTGACAGTCCAATTACCTGTCATTTCCGCATTTTCGACGGAGAACGACCGATACTATTTTAATAATGACGGAACAATTTATGAGGATTTACATCAATTCTTTAAAGGGTATGAAGGCAGCTTTGTTTTATATGATTCTAGTGCAAAACAATATCGTATTTATAATGATGAGAAAAGTACGTTGCGAGTATCACCTGATTCCACATACAAAATCTATAGTGCTCTTTCTGCACTAGAATCAAATGTGATATCACCCGAAGAATCCACACTTTCATGGGATGGGACGGAGTATCCCTATGATGCTTGGAATATGAATCAGGATGTCGCATCTGCTTTACAAAAATCTGTAAACTGGTATTTCCAAGAGCTAGATCGTAGACAAGGATTTGAAACCATACAATCCAATCTACAAGACATCAACTATGGAAACTCCAATGTATCTGGGGGATTAGATGGATTCTGGAACGAATCCTCATTGAAAATTTCTCCAGTTGAGCAAGTGCAACTGCTGCAAGCCTTTTATAACAATCAGTTGGGATATAAGGAAATGCATATCCAAGCTGTGAAGGATGCACTACACTTAGAAAAGAATGAAGAAGCTCGCCTATCGGGAAAAACAGGTACAGGTACAGTGAATGGAAAAAACATCAATGGTTGGTTTATTGGGTATGTAGAGACGAAGAACAATACTTATTTCTTTGCTACCAATATACAAAATGAAGATGATGCATCTGGAAGCAAGGCTATAGAAATTACTTTATCAATTTTAAAAGATTTAGGAATCTATTAAAGAAAAATGGAGGAGATAAATGTGGAGAAAAACATTCCTCATATATCAGAATCAGAATGGGAAATCATGAACGTGCTTTGGGATAAAGCGCCTCAAACAGCGAATGACGTCATACTTTCCTTACAGGAGAGTACGGATTGGAAGCCGAAAACCATACGCACTCTTCTCGATCGATTGGTTCAAAAAGACGTAGTAGGTGTCAATAAAGATCTAAGAGTTTACACCTTTTACCCGCTCTATATACAGGAAGAGTGCCAGCGTGCTGAGACCGAATCATTTATCAAGCGTATCTACGGAGGTACCTTGAAATCCATGCTTGCCCAATTCATTCAGGAAGATGCTCTATCTAATGATGATATCAATGAACTACGCTATATTTTAGATAAGAAATCTAAAAAGCAATAATATTTTAAAAAGCGATTTGAAATTTTTCCAAATCGCTTTCTTCGCTCTAAATCGAAATAGCAGGGGATAAATTACTCATGTAATTATCGCTTACTTCCCTGTAAATACTATGCCCTTTAGTCATAATGAACGAAACGACCCTAATTTGCTAACCGTGGGAGTAACAACAAAAGGGATCAGTTACTATATAAACAGCAGGTCCTTTTTTTCATTTAGAATTTAGACAGCTCTTTAAGTGTTGTATGAGAGATTTTAGTTCTTTCACTGATGCATTTATTAAAGATGGAAATATAAGCGTAGAAAATTGTGAAAAATGTACTTGAAACTAACAGAGGGCGATTGTTAAATTAGTACACTCGCTTCTTGTGCTAACGGCGCAGTTTAGTACAAGAAGAGTTAAATAAAATATTAGCAAGGACATTTGGAAACTAATGCTCTAAAATGGGATTTAAATACAGCGGAGGTGAATGAAATGCGACCCGTATTATCAAAGGATTTGAATGAAAAAGATTTCAGAAATTTTTACTGGTTAAAAGAAGAACTACAGGTTTTTTGTAGAGAAAATGGGTTAAGTACTTCAGGTTCTAAGGTTGAAATCACAGAAAGAATTGCTTACTTTCTTCTAACAGGAAAAATTGCTAAACCATCTTGAAAACAAAATTATTACCAAAAGTCTGCTAAATCAAAGGAATTGAGCCTAAATACAATTATTACAGAAGAGCATTGTTGTAGTCAGGCAGTAAGAGCATTCTTTAAATCACAAATTCCTAAATTTCATTTTTCCACACATATTCAAAACTATTTTAAAGAAAATGTAGGAAAGACATATCAAGAAGTAATTGCTGCCTGGTATGAAGAAGAGAATCGTAAGAAAGACCCTTCATACATCACAACAATTAGTTCCCAATTTGAATATAATCAATTTACGCGAGATTACTTTACTGATCCTGAAAATAAAGGGAAAAAGCGAAAAGATGCTATTGCTGCTTGGAAGGAGATAAAGAAATTACCAGGAGAAAATAAGTACATACCGAAAAGTAATTCTTGACCCCTTCTTCTTCAACTGTAGAGCAGCACTCCTGTAATAACTGAAAGGAAATCTAGATTTTGTGAAATAATGCACTTAAGCTAAAAGGGGCTTTACTTCAATATGGTCCACTATTTTTCACCAATCTCTAAATTTATTATAGAAACGAAACAAGTTGTAAATTCAAAAAAAAATGCATCCAATTGGATGCAGTATTATTTTTTTCTAAACAGTGTATCCCCAAGAGGGATTCCAACCACAACAACCAAAACCGTTAGAATTACCAGGGCTTCAAAAATAAAATACGCAACTTGATCGAACATTGTATCTCTCCTTCTTTTCTTAATAATTCCTACCTTATATTCTGTAATTATCCAACTCCTATAGAAGAGTCAAACTAAACTAATAAAGCACAAAATCATTTGTGCTTTTAATATGGTTTACTTCATTAAAACGTATGTATGCAGTCGTCACTTTTTATATTTTGTGATTTTCAACAATAGGGCGCGATTGTTTAATAAGCTTCCCTGTTCTTCTTAAACTCCCATGAAAGAACGTAAAAATCTTTCATTTTCTGTGGTGTAGTGTTGATTTTGCGCTACATGGATGGCTAACGGGGCAGAATACTTGAACAAGCATGTAACTTTAAACCTTGTGAAACGTATGTAGTATTAAGTAAAAATACATAGATAAACAATGATATAGACGGAGGAATAGAAATGGATTTAATAATCGGAATAGCTATTGTACTAATTGTGTTTTTCTCTTCAAGCATAATTGAAAAAAGGTTAAAATCTATTGAAAAACAAAACGATCGTGTAATAGAAATACTAGAAGAAATAAGAGATAGAAAATAAATTGATATTCCACTAACTAAGGCTTTAGTTGAAGATTAGCGTTCCGGAATAATCAATCTTTATTATAAAAATAGCGACAAACAGATAAAACCTCGTATTTTGATCAAACTTTGTTCAAAATACGAGGTATATTTTAATCAGGAAACTGAGGATTACCAGCAAATTTTAATCATTCTTTTTTCAAAAGTGACAAATGAACTTACTAGTTGTTATTGTAAATAGTTAATCTTAAATCATGTATCATACATATGCCAAAAGTAAAAAATAAATCAAAATAATGCCAAAAGCTATAGGTAAATTCAATTTAAATCAATATAACACTTTTATTCGATTGGGTATTAAAACCAAGTAGCTTGAAAGGGTTGGTATTACTATGTTGGCAAATATACCGCTAAGAAGGCAAAGATATACTTAAAATCACACAAATGACCTGATTAAGGGAATTGGCAAAAGTTGCCCAGTATTATCGAGTTGTAGTTGAAATCTTATATACCACAGGCAACCGAATTAGTGAATTATCTGCCATGAAAAAGGAAGACATTAACCGGTCTGAACGCTCAATTCTAATTACAAAGGGGAAACGGAAAAAGTCCCGAATTGTTCTTTTTACACGAGAATGTGGGGAACAACTATCCAGGTATCTAAAAGGGTGGGAAGACGATATGCCGACTGTATTCGTGAATATAACTGGAAAAAGAGCAATCTGCCATAGGACTGTCCAAAAAAAGTTAGCCGAGTATGGAGGCCAGTTATGTATGAAAATTCCTCCCCACACATTGCGACATACCTTCGCAGCTCGTTTAGCTATGAAGGCAATGCCGCTCTCATGCATCCAGGTTCTCCTCCGCCATAAGGAACTGCAGCCTATGTTACTATATGCAAGGCTCTATGATCATGCTCATAAGGAAATCTATGATCAATTTATGTGAAAAAGGGGGATAGGATTGTTCACAAAATATAAATTAACGCAAATAATCGACTTCTCTGAAACACCCGAAACCTTTGATATATAGGTTTCGGGTGTTATTTATTTTCCTAGGAAGTTAAGGAAAGAAGGATTAACGCTTTTTTTGTTGAACTTATTGTACTAACGGAGCAGATTTCTACAACAAGTGGGAATGTGTTTTATTAAATGTTAACAGAGATTTTAATAAAATTAGGAACTTATATTCAAAAAAGGGATTTAAAACTGTTTAGCTCAATTATATTTGTGTACAAAATTTCTCTATGAAGGGTAAACTCGTCCCCCGTTAGAAGTTGAGAGTAGCTTATAAAAAAATGCTCACCAGCCATAAAGCTCAAAGGTTGTGAGAGATTTTATTAAGTAGTTACAATTTCAAAGGGACAGGTGTTTACCTAGAACTAGATGTATGGAAACTATGGCTGGAGGAGGAGGGAAACAAAAAAAGATTTAAAGATTATTGAAAAATATGGTATTTTTGAATATAATTTCAATTATAGGAGGTGAGAAACATGCCTTTATTTTCACAAACGATAACTGATTTTTGGCAGGCGCAATTTTTGAACGGAGAGGTCCTCTATAGCGATGAAGTCTTTACTGTCGCCATTAACCCCGACCTTAGCGAAGACAGCCGAGTTATGGTGTTTGAAACTACCGACGGAATGGTGATGGCGCTCCTGACACCAGCGATGGCCGATAAATTAGACCTTTATCAACACCAAGACCTGTCTGAGTTGGACTTTCGCCGGAAATTGAATGAAGCGGGAGTCACATTGCATGGCGCAGATTATCTTTATTATTTTTCAGAGGCCGACAAAAACATTTTACTGCAAGAAAACCTGGAAGGTACTTTGCGCCAGTTAACAGAGCAAGATGATGCGGTTTTCTCCGAGTTTGAGTCCTACGCCTCAGAACAAGACTTGGATGATGCTTATGTGGAATTGGTTCACTGGGCAGTGTTCGGCTCTTTTGAGCAAAACCGCTTGGTCTGTGCTGCCAGTATGTATCCTTGGAAAGAAGATGTGCCAATTGCGGATCTCGGCGTACTGACTCTGACATCCTTTAGAGGAAAAGGGCATGCTCGCAAAGTGGTGCGTTCAATTTGCAAGTACGCCTTTGAGCAAGGATACGAACCACAGTACAGATGCCAGCTCGATAACGTGGCTTCTACGTTACTAGCAAAAGCGGCTGGTTTGACGCTATTTGGGAAGTGGGATGTCATTTCTCCCGACTCCACTAATTGAGAGTAACAGTAGGATGAGAACATTTAAATTTCCTTGGAGAATATACATTTAATTTTAAAATAGGATGGAACACAAAAGGGTTGAGACTTATTTGATTTTAATATAGAAAGGGTGCGATTTTATGTCTAAAACAGTTAAAGTATGTATTGATAAAATACCATCTAATCTTTCTAAGGAAATAAGCCTTATTGATCAATATAAATGGGAACCTGGCCAAACAATACATGTTCGTTTTTTAGAGGGGGTTCCTGAAGTGAAAGAAAAAGTCAAAAAACATGCCAAAAGATGGGAACAATATGCGAATATAAAATTAGCATTTGGAAATAATCCTGACGCAGAAATACGTATAGCATTTGATATGAATGACGGTAGTTGGTCGTATATCGGAACCTCCTGTAAGGAAGTGGCTAAGAATGAGCCAACAATGAATTATGGTTGGCTTCAACGAGACACTCCTGAAGTTGAATACTCAAGGGTGGTATTACATGAATTTGGACATGCACTTGGATGTATTCACGAACATCAAAATCCTAGTGCAAAAATTCCTTGGGATAAAGAAGCTGTTTATACGTATTATATGGGCCCACCAAATAATTGGTCAAAAGAGGAAGTTGATAACAATATATTTAGTCGATACGATAAAAACATAACAAGTTTTACAGAATTTGATCCAACATCAATAATGCTTTATACCATACCAAATGAGCATACAATTGGAGATTATGAAGCTATCGGAGGAGTAACACTTTCGGAAAAAGACAAGCAATTCATTCAACAAATGTATCCTTTTTAAGATTCAAAATAATTGGAGGCGAACTACTACAATTATTATAAGAAAATTAAACAGAATTAGAAAAGGTACTTATATTTATACAAATGATGTTGAAAAATGTATATTTAGGAGGATGAACACCATGTCTAATATGCAATTTGAAAGAGATTTAATTTTTAATCAAAATTTAATATCTATGCAACAACAACAAGCACTGAATCGCTATATTGAACGCTCAAACAATCGTGAACATCTGAAAAGTGAATTACAACATAAAAACCCATTGGAAGTAAGCAAACCCGAACGAGTTTTTTTTCGGAAAGCAATTATTAATCCACTAGATGGATTAGCGATAGAGCGTATTATTGAAGGGAATGATTTATTTCCTATTTCTTATTTTGAAGCAGGACTTAACGCTGCTAGGTCTGTTTGTAGAATTGAGGTTCGCGATCGTATCGGAAGGGTTCGAGGACATGGTACAGGTTTTCTTGTGTCTCCTTCTTTACTACTTACAAATAATCATGTTTTAGCAGATGAAGATGCTGCGCTATTTAGTCTTGCACAATTCAATTATGAGTTGGGATTAGATTTAAAAGAACGAGAAATAAAAAATTTTCGTTTAGCACCAAATCGTTTCTTTATAACAGATGAGAATCTTGATTTTACATTAGTTGCTGTAGAAGAGACATCCGCTGACGGGGCAAAATTAATTGACTTTAATTTCTTACCGCTTTCACCATATAAAGGAAAAGTATTGGTAGGTGAACACGTATCAATAATTCAGCATCCTTCAGGTGCACCTAAGATGGTAGCGAATAGAGAGAATAAAATTCTAGACATATTTGATGATTTTGTTCAATATGAAACTGATACACAGCCAGGCTCATCTGGATCAGCTGTATTTAATGATGAATGGATGGTTATCGCACTTCACCATGCAGGTGTTCCTGACCCGCAAGATAGTACAAAATATATAGCAAATGAGGGAATACGAATTAGTAGTATTGTACAGTTTCTTATGAATCAGTCTCAAAATCTAAGTGATGATAAGAAGAAATTACTTGACGAGCTTTCAAAAGGATGGGAATTAGTTGAAAACTCATCTGAAGAGGTATTTTCTGAGGAGTTAGCTTTGGATTGGTACAAAGACTCTACAGGTTATGATTCTAAATTTTTAGGTGATAATTATGAAGTTCCGCATCCTAAATTTCGCCCTGATCTTGAAATAGATATAGCTCTTCTCAATAATGGGGAAAAAATATTGAATTATACACATTTTTCAATTGTTATGAGTGAATCTCGTCGATTAGCTTACTATACTGTTGTTAATCTTGATGGAAATAAACTTGTAGATGTTGGACGGGAAAATAATTGGTTTTTTGATTCACGTATAGATCAAAAATATCAGTGTGGTCCTGAGCTGTATGCTAGAAATGAAATTGACAAAGGGCATCTTGTACGTAGACGTGATCCTATTTGGGGGGACTTAGCTAAGAAAGCAAATAAGGATACATTCCATTTTACAAATTGTTCTCCTCAGCATAAAAACCTTAATCAAAAGACATGGCTTGATTTGGAGGATTATATTTTAGAAAAAGCTAAAAAATTTAATTTTAAAGCCACTGTTTTTACTGGACCAGTATTTCGTAGTGATGACATAATATATCGTGGAGTACAAATACCAGCAGAATTTTGGAAAGTAGCTGTGATGGTTAAAAAAGATGGAAAATTATCAGCTACAGCATATTTACAATCTCAAAAACATTTAATTGATAATTTAGAAGATGCTTATGGTGCATATAAAACATATCAAGTACCTGTTTTACAAATTGAAGATTTGACAGGTCTTGATTTTGGAAAATTACGAAATGACGATCCGATCGGTCGTGTAGAAGGTTCAATTGGTCATGTTATTGAAACATCCGAAGATATAAAAATCTGATTTTTAGTTTTTAAAGTTATTTCATTGAAATATGATTAGGAGTTGCACACTAATTTTTTAGCGAATCTCAACTTTCAATAAACCTCAAATTTTGTGTATTTAGAAAAAAATAAAGGTAAGATTGGTTCTGTTGTAAAGTTTCTTCAGAGATAACCATAAGTAAGAATGTGAGACCCAATATTATGCGACTACTAGTAACGATTTAATTCATTATACATTGAAAAACCGAAGTCTGAGCTAAGACTTCGGTTTCTTTTATATAGAGCATGAACGGTTTCGATTCCTTTTATCATATTCTAAGTCAAGATAATGAAGTAGCAGATATTTTCCATTCCGCATTAAATCGTTGCGTGAGCCAATACAAAAATGGCAGTAAGAAGATACTAGATGAAAAGGTAAGTAAACATTAATATATCAACGTTTGTGGGCTGGATTTTAGAATGATATCAAGCCAGGGGTGTTGATCCAAGAATGATAAAGGTACTTAATCAAACTAGTTAAAGTCAGTAAATTCAGAATTACTAAGTCTGATGTATCAAGGCTTTAGGCGATCTTATAATAAACGTATTAATTCTGGAGGAAATGCCTACTTATTTATTGTTGTTCTATTCGTCTTATCAATAGGACTATTAAATATTATAAAATGGAAAAATTTCATTCCAATTCAAGTTGATGGTTTAAATCAAATTGGCTTTTTGCACAACATGATTGATATATTTAAAAATAAAACTATTATATTGCTTATGATTGCTTTTTTAATATTTAATTTTACGATGATTCCATTACTAAAATTATTATTTCCTGCGCTAATTGTTTATGAAAACAATTTCTCATCTACTACATTAGCTTTGTATGAAGTATCGTTTAGTTTAGGATTAATTATATTATCAGTAAGTCATATTTTTACTAAAACCGGAGTTAATAAAAGTAAATTTTCCATTGTATTTTCATTTTTTTTATGTTCTATTGGAATGTTGATAATAGGATTATCCCAATACGTATTTATCGGTGCTATAGGAAGTTTAATTATCGGTTGTTCCCCTTCTCTAATGAGAATCCATAATAATAGTTTTTTTCAAAGTACTATCCCATTAGAAAAACAAAGTGATTTCTTTGCTATTAGAGGGGTAATTTTAAATTCGGTATCTTCATTTTCAATAGCTACAATATCAATGGCTATTGCTATGTTTAACTCACAATATGTAATAATTATAATTTCAGGCATTTTGTTTATATTAGGATTTTTATTATTAATATTTCAAAGGACAAATGTCGGCTAATATTTGTTAAAAAAGTAAATTTGTTTGTTTAAATTTAGTTTTTTTCGAAGGAGATGTGAAAATGAAATTACTTATTAGGAAGATGAAAAAAGAAGATATGAGCAAGGTAACAAAAATTGCCACGGAAAGTTGGCATGGAACATATGACGGAATTATTCCTAGAATTATTCAAGATAATTTTTTATCACAAGCATATAATAGCAAAATGTTAGAAATCAGGTATCTACAAACGCCATTCTATGTTGCGGAATTGAATGGAGAAATTGTAGGTTTTGCAAACTACTCAAATATTAATAACGATAGAAGTATTGAATTGTCAGCAATTTATCTTCATCCTTGTTATAAAAATATGGGTATAGGTTCGGAACTTCTATATAAAGGTATTCAAGAATTAAAGGCTGAATTGATTTATGTTAATGTTGAAACTGCGAATGATATCGGAATAACTTTTTACAATGCAAAAGGTTTCCAAATTGTTGATGAATTTGATGATGATTTTGATGGGCATATTTTGAAAACTACACGAATGGTTTTAAAAATATAGGTGGAATGGAAAATAGGTTATAATCGACCTTTCTAACATTGATTTGCATATTTGCCTTGATACTGTCTAAAATTCGTAGAGAGCGTCTTTTTAATTTTTTATAAAGAGTATGACGTAAATCCAGATTTTTATTTGGAAGTATTGTATCTTTTCGATGGAACAAAAAGTCCGAAGGAAATTATTAAGAAATTTGAGTTTTTTGGTTATTTTATACGGAGAAAGATGGAAACCTATTTACAACCTTTAGGCGGTATTTTCCTTCATCTATTTAAGATGATTGTTGTGCTTTATTATTTCGACTTTAATCGTTGGTGTAGCTGGAACTGGAGACATGAAACAGCTTGGACGATTAGGCGAGAAATCAATTATTTACTTTGAAATTATTATAACAGTAGCAATTGTAGTTGGTTTACTTTCCGAAAACATATTCCAACCAGGCGCAGGTGTGAATATGAACGAGCTATCTCAAGGAGATATTTCGAAATACGTTACAACTACAGAAGAAGTACAGCATGAAGGACCGTTTGATATTATTGTAGGCATTGTACCGACAAATATCATTCAGTCAATGGGTGAAGGTGACATGCTTGCTATCATCTTCTTCTCTGTTATTTTAGGTTTAGAGGTTGCTGCTATTGGAGACTACGCAATTGTATGATATTGTTTGGTTTTTAGGAAAAATTAAAATAAATTTAGTGTATTCATTCTCTTTTGTTTCAATAGAGATATCATGATCTAATTTATAGGATAGGCTTTTAGCTAAATATAAGTCCGAATTATTCGGTCGTCCTGCTACACTGGTAAATGTAGCTTTATGCCAAATTATTAGTCAAACTTATCAAAACGGTGTAGAAACTAGAATAATTGAATAAAAAATAACAGCAAGCAATTCCTCCACCAATACATTGAATTGGTAGGGGAATTGCGTTTTTTCATTATAAATTAATGGTTTCTAAAGTTTCGGAAATTGATTCACATAAACTCCCGTATATCTACAGATAAACTTCGAAGTATCTTCATATAAACTACAGATTACTCTTATATAGTATAGCTATCAAGGAGGTAATGAAAATGAATTTTATCAAACGTGCATTTTTAAGTGTTAAAGCAAGGATGGGGAAATCGTTAATATTATTTACTGTATTTTTAGTAGTTTCTAATTTAGTATTAGCGGGTTTTGCAATACAAAATGTCTCACAAAAGGCGAATGATCATGCTAGACAAACATTAGGTGTAGATGTGAGCCTTAGAATGGACGAAGAGAAGCTTATGGAAAATGTGGCGAAACAGCGAGAAGAGAATCCGAATGGAAAAATAAAACACCCTGAACTTTTTGCAGATGAAGCAGACCAGGTAGCTAAATCACCATATGTAATAGACTACAACTATCTTAAAAGTGACATGTTTGTAGCAGATGATTTCACGCCTATTAATGGTGACAAAGATGACGAAGGGGTAAGTGGAGCAGTAGGTGGTAGTGGAAATATGAAAATGCCTAATACATTTATCCAAGGTGTGAGAAGTTCTGATTTATTGCAAGATTTTACAGATGGAACGAATGAAATTATTGACGGTCGTCCGATTACATCAGAGGATACGAATAAGAAAGTAGCTTTGATTGAAAAACAGTTAGCCGAACAAAATGAGCTCCAAGTTGGTGATATGTTAAAAATCCAATCAAAGGATGAAACATCAAAGGTAGAGTTAGAAATAATAGGGATATACAAAAATTCCGGAATAACTGACTTCGAGGCAAATTTACCAGCTATGATGCATCCGTCTAACAAAATATACACTATTTATGATTCGATGAAAGAAATGTCTGAAAGTAATGAAACGGGTGTATCCATTAACGAAGCAATTTACTACTTAAATGATCCAGAGAATATAGAGGATTTTAAAGCAGAGGCAATGAAAACAAATATTGATTTCAATTTATTTAAGTTAGATGCGCATGATGCTTTATATCAAAAAATGGTAGGCCCTATCGAGAATATTGCCGCTACTTCCAAAATGATTGTCTATTTAGTATCCATTGCAGGATCAATTATATTAGGTCTTATTATTATGTTGACTATAAAAGAGCGACGTAAGGAATTAGGTATTCTGTTGGCAATCGGTGAAAAAAAGAGGAAATTAATAGGACAACTGTTAGTAGAAGTACTATGTATAGCGGTACTAGCATTTGGCATTTCTACCATTACAGGTGAAACAGTGTCTCAAAAAATAGGAGACAGTTTATTACAGCAAGAAGTTATTGCTACTGAAGATCAACAACAAGAATCAAATAATCTAGGATTCTCATTAGGAATGATGAATAAACAAGATAAAGATGTGCAACCTATCGATGATATTGATGTAAGTATAACGTCACAAGATGTGTTGAATTTAGGTGGATTAGGGCTATTAATTGCCACTCTATCAACACTTCTACCAGCATTATCAATTCTTCGTTTAAATCCAAAAGAAATACTATTAAAAGATGAGTAGGAGGAGTCACATGGACACTTTATTACAATTTAAAAATCTATATTACTATTATCAAAGTAATAATAAGAAGAATACTTTATTAGAGAATGTAAACTTTACCTTTGAAACAGGATGTTTCTATAGCATTTTAGGACCATCAGGTTCAGGAAAAACAACAGCACTTAGTTTAGCAAGTGGATTAGATATCCCTAAAGAAGGACATGTGCTCTACAAAGGAAAAGATATACGAAAAATTGGTTTAGATAAATATAGAAATAAATATGTTTCGATAATCTTTCAATCATATAATCTCATTACGTATATGACGGCTCTTCAAAATGTGGTCACGGCAATGGAAATTACAGGAGTTAACATAAAAGATAAAAAGAGAAGAGCGCTTGAGTTATTAGAAATGGTAGGCTTGTCGGAAACCGAAGCAAAAAGAAAGGTTTTACAGCTTAGTGGCGGTCAACAACAGCGTGTAGCCATTGCTCGTGCATTATCTAGTGATGTAGATTTATTAATTGCGGATGAACCGACTGGGAATCTAGATGAGAAAACTTCGGATGAAATTATCAAATTGTTTAAAGAACTAGCTCATAAAGAAAATAAATGTATCATCGTTGTTACGCATTCCCAGGAAGTCGCTAAACAATCTGATAAAGTAGTTTTTCTTGAACAACGAAATTTGGTTTGTAAAACTTTGAAGAAAAAATAGGAACAAAAATTTTAAAAAAACTCTTTTTATAAAAATGTAAAATCGGAGTGAAAAAAATGCGGACAAAAATAGCAGCATCTATTGGCTTAGTATCTATCGGAATAGCAATTGGTTTATATATGAATATGGGAAATTTAGGTGGAGACTTGAATCAAAATGAAACCAATACGCAGCAAGACAATAAAACGTATTCAGAAGAAAATACCCCTGATCAGCGGCAGTGGGAATCTCCAAATCCAAGGGGAGAAATGACGCCAGAACAGTGGGAGGAGTTCTCATCAAAACCAGGTGAACGGACACCAGAACAGTGGGATCCTTCCTCATCTAATTCAGAAGAGGATATGATACAAGGTTCTACATCGGGTTCTACATCTCCTAATTAAAATTCTTTGATCTATTAGGTGAATACTCTAAGGCAATTAATTCTATTAGAAAGAAAAGTTCATGATACTTTAGCCCGTTTGATTTACTTTCAGACAGCAATGACTAGTTATCAATAACGTATATTCCCCTTAGGATAGACAGGTGAAAATTAAAATATGTTTATCTTAGGGGGCATTTCGATGAATAGGATTGTACACATCATGAAGATGAAAAAAATAACCTATAAACTCTTTATGATTACGTCTCTCATATTGTTATCTTTTGCAGTCTTGATTTATTTAATTTTATACTTCTTCCTGCCAACATTTTATGAACAATATAAAACCAACCAGCTCCAATCAGGAATAGAGGAAATTATCCATAATTCTGAGAATTTAACATTAACAAATACGATACCGCTTTTTGAAGACTACACCAAAAAATATAATTCTAATATTTACCTACAAACTAAAGAGGGAACTATTATATATACGCCTACTTTCATGATGCAGGGAGTTACGCAACCACCAAATCTTAATGCAAAAACAGGATTAATACAGAATGAAGAAACTCTAAGGAATGCATTTTTTGTTACTTTGCCGATTCACTTCCTAGATGAAAGTAATTTAACGGTTACTGTATTTGCGACATTTCAACCTATTGATGAAGCGTCACATGTTTTAGTGCGTTTTCTTCCTTATGTAAGTATCATTGTGGTGTGTATTGGATTGGGGAGTGCCTATTTATATTCAAGGTTCATTACAAAACCGCTCATTTATATAAATGTGCGTGCGCAAAAGATGGCAAACCTGGATTTTTCCAAAAACGTCGTAGTCCGTTCAAATGACGAATTAGAGGAACTGTCCAATAGCTTGAATGAGATGTCGAATAATTTGCAACAAACCATGTATGATTTACAAAAAGTAAATGAGCAATTAAAAGATGATATTGAAAGAGAAAGAGAAATCGAAACAAAACGTAGGGAATTTTTCGCAACTGTTGCCCATGAATTAAAGACTCCTCTCACTGTGATGAAAGGATACTCAGAAGGGATGATTTATAATATTGGTCCTTATCAAAATCGTGACTTCTACTTAGAAAAAAATCACAAAATTATTGAAAGTATGGAACAACTAGTTCGAGAAATTTTGAGTATGTCTAAACTAGAACAAGATACCTTTAAGGTGGAATTGGAAGAAGTCAACCTCTTAGAATTAATTGATACAATTACAAAAAATCTTGGATTTTTCGCTTCTCAAAAAGACATTAAGATAATAAAGCAAATTTCGCCTTACATTAACGTACGTACAAATCGCGATTTATTAGAAAAAGCCTTTAAAAATATTATTCATAATGCGATTATGTATTCACCGCATGGAGAAACAGTATTAATAGAAGAGTTAACTGAGCATCCAAAAGACAATCAAATTCAAATACAAGTGATTAATACAGGTGTACAAATTAAAGAAGAGGAAATACAACAATTATTCCAGCCATTTTATAGAATTGAAAGATCGAGAAATAGGAATACTGGTGGAACTGGACTAGGTCTATATATTGTAAAAGAAATTTTTGAATCCCTATCTGTTACCTACTCAATAACTAATATCGAAAATGACGTTCAATTTTTAGTTAATATCCCTTGTTTCCATTGTAAAGGTTAAAAAAGTAATTAGAGGTATTTTCCAACTGAAATAACCAGGTACTCATAATTTTTTTATGAGTATCTGGTTTTATTTTTATAACCTTGACGTTTCAGAGTTATTGTTAAATGTGAAACTATGGGAGGTGTCTATAGAGATAAGTTTGAATCCGATTGGAGAAAAATTGCAGTTTTTGAAAAACCGGTCGTAGGTGCTTCTTTTGTTATCACAAAAGATAATTTCGATGGAGATAATTGAAAAAATAAAAAAGAATGAATTAGCTTTATGGAATTAAACTACAATCTCTCAAGGGTATGAACTTTACCTAGTTGTTCAGGAAGGCCGATCTTTCCAGAAAGAGTATTCGGAAGTATTCGGATATAAATATTATCTTCAATAAAGGACGTTACTTAGTTGCAGAAGCTACTTCAGATAGGGTTCAGGAGATAAGAGAGAAACATCCAGAAAGCTATTTTATGAAACCCTTGGAAGAAGACTCAGTAATATTCAAGCGTCATATAAATCATGTATCGCGAACTACGCCTGTTCCCGAGATTCAATCCTTTGCGGATAGACTGAATCTCTTATTTAACTCGATTAGTTTCATACCCAACTCGCTTGTCTACTTCTAAATATTACAAATAAGCTGTTACTTGGGCATGTGAACAATTAAACAAGTAATTAATATGGAAGCATGTCTTCAAAGGCCCCGTTCATCTTTTCTACTTATTTAAGAATTAACTCATAACATTCCAAAGATTAGAATATTACATTATTTTGAGATAGATATATTCCTCCTTGTTCACCACAAAGACGCTTGTTTTTTAAAAATATTCTCTAAGTATACTTAGTTGCTAATTAGGAAATTCTATAATTATCGAGACTTTACCTGTCACTATATTTAAAAGGTTGGGGATTTTTTTAATGGAGTCAATATGGTTAGAGTATGCCTGGGCATTGCTAATTTTAATAGGATTAGAAGGATTATTATCGGCAGACAATGCTCTAGTACTTGCAGTTATTGCCAAGCATCTACCTGAAGAACAGAAAAAAAGAGCTATAAATTACGGAATAATTTTGGCCGTCGTTTTCAGATTTGCTGCACTTTTTGCGATTTCCTTTATTGCGAATGTCTGGCAGATCCAAGCAATAGGAGCAGTCTATCTTCTTTATCTAGGATTAAAACATGTCATTAAGGCACTGTTTGGGAAAGATAATGATAATTTTCATAAGGACAATGAAAAGGAAGTCGCTGGTAAAGGTTTTGGTCCAACTGTTGGGAAGATTGCATTAGCTGACCTTGCTTTTGCAATCGATTCAATACTAGCTGCAGTTGCTATAGCTCTCGGTCTTCCGGATTCTCCCTTAGATGATTTTGGAGGTATGGATGGAGGGCAATTTATTGTTGTTGTTCTTGGAGGG
>NZ_JBMGUV010000047.1:0-32725 GCF_049058285.1 Lysinibacillus sp. UGB7 | reverse complement strand
CTTCCCTACTGATTGTTAGTTGAACCAATCGGGCTTTTACGGTCAGTTGGTCGTCCACCTCTTATCTTTCAACTTGAGGTGGCGGCTTACTGACCATTCAAAAAATGTTACATTAAGGCTGTCCAAAAGAGCCATTTTAGCTTGATTGGACAGCTTTTTTTATGTAGAAATAGTCCTTCGTTGTCGTATTAGCTACTGTTAAATAATCGACTTATAAAATTCTCTTTTATCGTTTGTATCATTGAACCAGTTGGTACTGCGATCCTTATCTTTAATGGTAAAAAAATAAATGAAAATAAAGCGAAACCTCCAATCTAGGTTAGCCGTATATAGTAAGTAGATTGGAGGCTTTTCCATGGCTACATTTTCACTTACATATCCAAAATCATTAGATAGACTTTCTAATTTGCCGATTGTTAATGAGCACGACGAAGCAGTTTGCGTACTTCAAAAAATCGAACGTTCAACTATAGGGAAAGTGCTTAATACAATGCTCTTGATTGCAACGCAGGATTCACTACCACAACATTATGAAACACGTACTACACAAGGAACTCCACTTTTTCGAGTGCAATCTACACTATTCACTAAAGGCGTAAGTCACCAGCTAATTATGCCTGATGGTAGCATTTTGCCCATCCAACGGAAAACTGTTCAACTTTTAGAATCTTCCTATTCTTTTACGATGGATAGTCTTATCTTCCGCTTTGAAAAGGACTTCACTTCAACTGCTTATTTATATTGCAATGATGAAAAAATTGCGAGTGCATGTTATGTAGAAAATAGCATGGTACGGGAAGGTATCGTCTATAAACTCTTCCATTCAGACGATACTTTATTCGTGGCATTATTGGCTTCACTTTACCAATCTCTATTTGTAGGGAGTAACTAACTTCACTTTATGTTATAATTCAAATCATTCTACAGAGTTGTGAGGCGTAATATGAACGGACAACATCGAAAAGACATCCACCCTGGTCTTGAGGTCAACATTATCCTCAAAAAAGATCAGCGGTCAGGTGTAAAAACAAAGGGCATTGTAAAGGATTTATTAACAAACGCTGCTTTCCATCCACATGGAATCAAGGTCCGCTTAACTGATGGACAAATCGGCCGTGTTTGTGACATTCTGCAAAAATAAGATAGCTGGTTATCTCTTATCGAGGTAGCCAGCTTTTTTACTTACTAATGGCTACTTAGCGATGAACGATAAATATTTTCATAAGCTTCCCTACCTTTTCATTATGTTAAATGATAAATTATTGCAGGCTTAGCCTGCACTCTTAACTATCTGAACAGACACTTCCCAGTTTTACAAAAGGCCACAATGTGACTGTTCCTACTATGGAATCTTGAGAAATAAAACCAACATTTTGGTGCCGACTGTCTATACTTCTACGACGATTATCGCCTAGTACGAAAAAATGTCCTTCTGGTACAGTCATTTCACCTAATTGCTCTTCTAAAGTGAAATCATATGTAAAATCCCCTTTATCTTGTAGGGCTTCTTTGTATTTCATTAAATATGGCTCTTCATACTTCTCGCCATTTATATATAAATCATCATCTTTATACGAGATATGATCTCCAGGTAAACCTATTATTCGTTTAATATAATTCGTATCTTCATTTTCTTCAAAGACAATAATGTCAAATCGGTTATAGTCCGTTAATCGAGGGCCTATTTTGTTGATTAATACTTTTTCTCCATCTTTAAAAGTAGGCATCATGGAAGCACCATCTACAATTACGGGCGACAGGATGAAATAACGTACTCCCATCATAAAAATTACCGTCAGACCTATGATCTTTACCCATGCCCATACTTCATGTTGATCTTTCTTCTTTGTCAAAGTAAACACTCCCATCCTTTAATGAGGATATCCCATTATACGTCAATAGTGTATACGATTTACTAAGCAAAAAGTTCCGGTAAGTCTTCGCTTGAAATACCCCATTAGCAATTGCATGTCACAAAATAAAAAAGCAATATGTACAAATTGAAATATACATATTGCTTTTTGTTATTAGCGAATTGTTTTTAAAGCTGTTGTCCATGGAATGACTTGATCTAACATTTGGTTTACTGAATCAGCTTGCACATCTTTTGGCTTAAATACTGAGCCGTTTTCGAAGTCAGTAAATAAAGATAGTGCTGGATGTACACGAACATCAGCTACTAATAACTCTCCAAGGATACCTCGTAAGTGTTCTGCAGCACGCGCTCCACCAACAGAACCATATGAAACAATACCGGCTGCTTTGTTATTCCATTCTTCACGTAAGTAATCTAAAGCATTTTTAAGTGCCCCTGAGATGGAATGGTTATATTCTTGAACAATGAAGACAAAGCCGTCACATGCAGCAACTCGTTGAGACCATGCTGCTGCTCCAGAAGCATCTCCACCCGGCTCACCTAGCAAAGGTAATTTAAATTCAGCAATATCGATAATTTCATATTCTGCATCACGACGTTTTTCTGCTAATTCTTTAACCCATTGACCTACTTGTGGGCTTAAACGTCCTTCACGTGTACTACCTAAAATAATCCCAATTTTCAACATTTCTTTTCCTCCTTGTTGTTCATCCGTTGAACTGAAACCGAATAATTTTTTTATAAAATTCAAGCTCGTTGCCTCCCTATCCTCCTTGAATTTTAAGGAAAACAGCTCTCTAAGCCATGGTGTACAGGAATAAGTTCCTTTATACACAATTGACTCATAATTTATCGAGAGCACGTAATAATTAATATCTTGAATTCGAGATATTAATAAAAAAAATATAAATTCATTGTTATGAATTTACTTCGAATCCCTCTACTATCTTGAATTCGAGATAAATTTAACATACCATAATCATCATTGTCAATTGTTTCGTTTCAGATTTTTCTTTTCTCACTAAAAAAACAAGAGACACAACGCTTTGCATAATTGAGTCTCTTTAAAATCCATTTATTTTATTTTGAGTGGACGCTCTAATGCAGCTAGTTCATCTTCAATCGAAGCGAACTGTCTTTCCATTACATATTTGGCATCTGCAATGGCTGCATTATAAATGTGCGGTGCTACATATTCCTTCACAAAATCGAATACTCTTTCAGCCTCAAATTCCGTTATATCCTCGTCTCGATTGTTATAAAAAAAACGTTGAATGTCTGCGATTATTAACTCTTGTTGATCCTTTGTTAAACGAATAAACAAAAAAATCTCCTCCTCTCTATTAGTACACAACCGATTATCACTTCAAACTGCATCTATTTTTTCACAAAAAGACTGAATTATCATCATCGTATAATTCAGTCTTTTGTTTCTTTATTGTTTACATTCAAATGAATAGCTTGTTGATAAAAAATTTTTTTCCTTGGCGACAATGGCTTTACCACCATCATCCTCACATTGCTGTGTCATCGCTTCAATTTTCTTTTCATTCATATTATTGGTCATCAGCGTCATGCCTCCCCCAAATACAGCAATCATCAGACCAATAATAATCCATAACTTGCCAGCTTTATTACCGGCAGGTCGCCCATTTCCCACACTAATTCCCCTCTCTAAACAAATAAAAACGGTTCTGTATCAATGGTAGATTGTACAAATTCCACTGTTAATTTTTTATCTTCACACATCGCTGCCATTTTTTTAGCTACACCCGCGATCATCACTTTTTCTACATGATGGCCAGGATCCACGATTTGCAGACCAATAGATTGTGCATCTTGTGCTGTATGGAAATACATATCGCCTGTTAAAAACACATCTGCCCCCGCACGTTTAGCTGTATAAATATACTTATTGCCGTCACCACCAACAAGTGCTATCTTTTTAATCTTCGACTGTAAATCACCAACGACACGTACTGTTGGAACATCTAGCTGCTGCTTTACAAATTCTGCAAACTCATGCAGCGTCATTTCCTTTTGCAAATAACCAATACGTCCTAGGCCCATGACATTTGTTCGCTGGTCTAAGCGAACCACATCATATGCAGGTTCCTCGTAGGGATGCACATTTAACATCGCCTTTAATAGACGATTTTTGATAGAGGCTGGGAATACGACTTCCACTTTCACTTCTTCCTCGACATGTAACTTACCAATCGATCCCACATGCGGATTTGCTCCTTCTAACGCACGGAAACGTCCTTCTCCGATTGTGGTGTAGCTACATGCTTCATAAGATCCTAAGCGCCCTGCCCCAGCCTTTGCTAGCGACTCCCGTAGTTCCTCTGCATTGACAGAGGGAATAAAAACAGACAGTTTGAGTACATCCTCTGCATATGTTTCTTCTAATATAGCACGATTTTCAAGCTGTAGAGCATCAGCCAGTAAATCATTGACACCGCCTTCAGCTACATCTAAATTTGTATGTGCTGCATAGACAGCTATATCATGCTTTATAAGCTTTTCATATAATTGTCCCGCTGGATTATCCGTGCGAATGTTCGCAAGACGTCTAAAAATGGGTGGGTGATGCGCTATAATAAGCTCACATCCTTGCGCAATGGCTTCATCTGCTACTGTTTCGTTGACATCCAATGTGACTAAAACTTTTTTTACAGGTTTATTTAACGTGCCGATTGCGAGTCCAATGGGGTCGTTCTCCATGCATGCTAGTTTTTTAGGTGACCATGATTCAAACAATTGGATAATTTCTTGACCGTTTACTGTTTTCATCTCATAAAACCCCTTCCACTAACTTAAGTTGAGCTATTAACTCTGCGCGTTTACCTTCAATTTCAGGTGTTTGCTCTGCTCCTTCAATAGATTGTAAAACACGCTGCCAATTTTCTTTTTCACGCGTCCATTTTTTTATGAATGCTGGCGCTTTACGCAGCATTAATTTTGGACCATATAAAATTTCTGATGCAGTTAGCTCCATCGTCCCTCTTTGCAATACAAGAATTTCATAAATTTTATCATCTTCTTCTAAAATTTCTTCATCCAGAATCGCCCAATTATTCGCTAATGCCCATTCACGAATTACTTTTGCATGAATATTTGGCTGCAAAATAAGTCGTGTAACACCTTGTAGGCTTTGAGGATGTTTTTCTAAAATCGACACAATTAGCGGTCCGCCCATACCTGCAATTGTAACTGTATCGACATGATCAGTCACTTCCACTGCTGCTAAGCCATCAGCTATTCTCACTGTAATTTTATCTGTTAAGCCTTCTTTTTGCACTTGTCCCACAGCTGATTCAAACGGACCTTTGACCACCTCACCCGCTACTGCGTAAGAAGCAATCCCTTTATGAATTAAATAGCAAGGCAAATAGGCATGGTCACTGCCTATATCAGCAACTACCGCACCTGTTGGAACAAATTTAGCCACTGTTTCTAATCTTTTTGATAATTTTTGTGCGTTCATTTTTTACCGCCTACCTTATATAGAGTCCACTCTAGTATGTATGATGTCGTACAAAAAAACAAATGGAGCTGTCTCAAATTTTGAGCAACTCCATCAAAATAATAGAGGCTGTACCAAAAGCGTTCAAACACTTTTAGTACAGCCATAGTCAAACTATTTTAGAGTAGAAATGTATTCAGCGATTGCTTTTGCTTCCGCTTCATTTTTCATTCCTGGTGTCATTGGTGTGCCTTCAATACCGTTAGTTAATACATCTACGATATGAGCTTCATCTAATCCGTGTAGGTTTGGACCAACACCACCAGTTAAGTCACCACCGTGACAACCGATACAAGATTGTACTAATGCAGAACCATCATCAGTAGCTTCTGTAGTTTCGCCACCACCCTCATGTTCTGCAGCAATTTCTTTCTTGTTATCTGCTCCTTGTATAGACATGAAGAAAATAAGACCAATACCAAATGCCAGAATTAAGATGTAAGGAACGACTGGATTGTTTTTCATGTGTTTCCCCTCCTCATTTTTAAATCTACTTCTATTATAATATAGAATCAGTCAACATCTAATATTGTACTGCATTAAACAAGAAACGAAAAGCCCTATTCGCTAAGTTTTCCTATGTTTGTAACAAATTCGACGTTTCTGTATCAATTGGATAAAATATGTCTTGATATCCCCAAGATTTGGACTTCTAAAATACCTTTTCCAATCGTTAATAGTTTTTCTTCTCGAAACTATCTTTCCACTTCAAGCGCTTTCATATACCTAAATTCATCATGATTTTTATTATTTCATGCTAAAGCATATCTTTATGTTAGAAACACAATTATTAAGTAAAATATCATTTTCTGTCTTTTGAATCACTTTGTCGCAAATATCTAATTACTATTTCACTAAATAAGCCATACTATTATTTTAATATATCATTATCCCTTGTTTTCATTGTTATCTTCTTTTAAGAATACACATAAAAAAGCTATACTACTATTTCAGAAAAATAAAAGTCCCTCCTTTGAGCTTTCGATCAAAGGAGGGATACCTTTATGTTAAGTTTATGATATAATAGCCAATCAGTGCAATTAACCCCAGAACACCTGAGACTGTGAAATAAAGCAGTTTCATTTTTATGCCTGACCACAGCCACACGCCACAATTTGCTGCAATCAAACCAAATAATACAATATTATTCCCACTAAAATATGTAGTACAAATGCGAATTGAAACACTAAATAACAAAATAGCTGCAATAATATGAAGTATAGGAGCCAGTAAGTTATTTTTCTTTACAACTCGGAACGCTGTTATGAATAATGTAATCGCAGCAATAGCCACAATAACTGTTAGAATCATTGTTAGAGAAGGAACTGTAAAATAGACATACAAGAGTGCAATTACGCTAATACATAGAGCTCCTAATAGGAATATCATTTTTCGTTTTTCTGAGGGCAAGACCGCCTGTTTATGAGTCGCATACTCAAGCTCCTCTACATCTGTTCCTTCTGCATAGAGCGTTGCTAAAAAATCGCAATAGTGCTCAGGTAATAGTTTGTTTTGTTTCCAAAACAAGATTTCATTTAAAATAATTTTTTTTCGAGGATTTGTCATAGTGTATTCTCCAAACATTGCTTAATAATGGTTGTATTACAATTTTATCTCACAACCTGGGAAAGGGCATCTGTAAAAAGTCGCAATATGGAGAACTTATGACCCGTTCTTATTAGGCATTTTTATTTCAACTGCGTTTCATAAGTAACGCTACCATTTATATTTTCAGGTAGATTGTCTTCATAAGGACGATGTTTCTTGTGCAAAACGATAGATGAGTCTTGAAAGCGGCATTTATAATTTTTACCGAATGTTAGGAAAATATGGCACTTCGGTAGGAAAACCAAATCCTCAAAACCAACGATACGCCATGTTCGTTTGGATTTCTTTAATCGCACAGAACAAATACCAAATACATATTGAATAAATGTATTTTAACTAGAACAATCGGATCAATACTTGGACGCCAAACTTTACGTACACGAGTTGATTGGAGCGCAGGCGGCGACTTCTGCGGGAAAAGCATGAACTGAAGTCCCCACAAAAGCGTAGCGACGAGGAGACTGAAATCATGCCCGCGAAAAGCGTCCGCCGTAGCGGAAAACAACGGGTTCCTATAGATACTTCTAATTGAAAAGAAAAAAGACTGTAAACAAACTCAATTTTTTGAGCAGTTTACAGTCTGAAATACCTCCAATAGAAGGTATCTTTTTATAAGGAATTATTCTAAGAAATCTTTTAATCGTTTACTGCGAGAAGGGTGGCGTAATTTACGAAGCGCTTTAGCTTCAATTTGACGAATACGTTCACGTGTTACACCAAATACTTTCCCAACTTCTTCTAGAGTGCGTGTGCGTCCATCATCTAAACCAAAACGTAAACGTAGTACGTTTTCTTCACGGTCAGTTAATGTATCTAAAACATCTTCTAATTGTTCTTTTAACAGTTCATATGCTGCATGGTCAGAAGGAGATTGCGCTTCTGAATCCTCAATGAAGTCACCTAAGTGTGAATCGTCTTCTTCCCCGATTGGCGTTTCAAGAGATACTGGTTCTTGCGCAATTTTTAAAATCTCACGTACTTTTTCAGGAGTTAAATCCATTTCTTCACCAATTTCTTCTGGAGAAGGTTCACGACCTAAGTCCTGTAGTAATTGGCGTTGTACACGAATTAATTTGTTAATTGTTTCTACCATATGCACAGGGATACGGATTGTTCGTGCTTGGTCAGCAATAGCACGTGTAATGGCTTGACGAATCCACCACGTTGCGTATGTCGAAAATTTAAAGCCTTTACGATAGTCGAACTTTTCAACTGCCTTAATAAGCCCCATATTCCCTTCTTGGATTAAATCAAGGAATAGCATTCCACGACCAACATAACGCTTCGCAATCGAAACAACAAGACGTAAGTTTGCTTCTGCTAGACGTTTACGTGCTTCCTCATCACCTTGTTCAATACGTTCAGCTAGCTTAATTTCTTGATCTGCAGAAAGTAAATCAACGCGACCAATTTCTTTTAAATACATACGTACAGGATCATTTATCTTCACGCCAGGTGGCACGCTCAAATCATTTAAGTCGAAAGTTTCTTCACTTGCTTCTTCTTTCATTAAACTTTCTTCTTCAAATTCTTCTTTACCAATGATTTGAATGTCTTTATGTTTTTCAAGATCTTCAGCGAAGTGAAAAACCTCTTCGTTTTCCAATTCATAAGGTGATAATTTCTCTGAAATTTCTTTCATCGAAATTTCACCTTCTGTTTTCGCCTTTTCTTGAAGCAATTTTTTTGCTTCATCTAATGTAATTTCCACTTCTACCTCTTTTGAACGTTCAGACTTGTCCGCCATAAACCTTCCTCCTTCTAAACAACCGAATCGGGTTAAATCGCCGATAACGATTTTCTTAAATGAATAATCTGTTGGGCGATTTCAAGTGCACGCGCATACTCATGCATCTTCTCCGCTTCCTTTGACTCATGCATCTTTTGATGTATTTCTTGCTCAATTCGATATTTCTGCAGCTGGCGAATAGAATCTGTAACCTCTGCTTCCGCGTGATCAGGGTCTCTTTCTACCAAAGCCGCCTCCATAACAATTTTTCGTAATTCAAGATCATCTAAAATCTCTACAAAGCGTTGATAATCCGAATGACCGTATTCCTCGTAAAATCCTACTAAGCGAACAAAAACAGCCATATACGCATCTCGTACAAAAGGCTCTCTTTGTTCATTACGTAATACCCTGTCCACTACATCTATATTATGAAGCATATGAGCCAGTAATAAACGTTCGGCACGTTCGGCTGCGTCCATAGGCTTTTGTTGCTGCGTGACTGGCATCGAAGGCACCTGTATTGGTAGCTCTACTTTTGCAGAGCGTACCTGACTTGCCTCTATTTTTCGAAATTGAGCATAAATCGCTTCTTCCGAAATATTTGTTTCATTTGATAGCTGTCGTATATACAAATCTCGTTCGACTGGTGAGGATCTACCTACTAGTTGTTCGAGTACTTCTTGAATATATTGAAGCGTATCGTTTTCAAACTGAAAATTCTTATTGCGTCTAGCATGCATCATCATAAAAGCAATATACGCATGTGGATTTTCCAAAATTTGTTCTTTAAAGGCTTGTCCACCTAGACTCCGAATATATTCATCAGGGTCTTGTTTGTCAGGTAATACTGCAATATCAACTTTCATGCGTTCAGTTTGTAGTAACTGGGCCGCCCGTTTTGCCGCATCAAATCCAGCATTATCACCGTCATAGCAAATCGTAACTTGCTCTACTAAGCGCTTTAGCTTTGTGATATGCTGATTCGTAAGCGAAGTACCCATTGTAGCGACGGCATTCGTTACACCCACTGAATTAGCTGCTAAAACATCCATAAAACCTTCCATCAATACTACTTGACGATTTTTTCGAATGGAGGTTCGTGCCTTGTCTAGGTTATAAAGCACTTCACTCTTATGGAAAATCGGTGATTCTGGACTATTTAAATATTTTGCCTCTTCACCAGTCGATGAAAGTATTCGCCCTGAGAAAGCAATGATTTTACCATTCTCATCACGAATTGGAAACATAATACGCCCTCTAAAACGATCAAAATAGCGTTCTTCCCCTTCACGCTTGATAATTAAACCACTATCCGCTATTTCTTGTAAGTTATAACCTTTTCTTTCAAGCAATATCGTTAATGCATCAAAGCTTGGGAGAGACCATCCAATGCTATTAGATTCTATAAGTTCCCTTGTAAATCCTCTTTCTAGCAAATAATTTAAAGGCTCTTCACCGTCTTCTGTGTTCAACAGTAAGTGATGAAAAAAATCCGCTGCAAAAGTATGCGCTTCTTTCATGCGCTCTTCTGCTTTAGAGACTGTTTTCGTCACTTCAGGTAAACTTGGACCAACATCTAAATGTATGCCCGTACGTTCACCAAGTTTCACGACTGCGTCTGGGAAAGATATACCTTCTATGTCCATGACAAAAGTAATGGCATTACCGCCTGCCCCGCAACCAAAGCAATGAAAAATCTGCTTATCTGTTGACACAGAAAAGGATGGTGTTTGTTCTCCATGAAATGGACAGAGTCCAAACCAATTACGCCCACGTTTTGTGAGTTGCATGTATTCACTAATGACATCCACAATATCAGATTGTGTCCGAATCTGTTCAATCACTTCTTCTGGAATCTTCCCTGCCAATTTCATCACCATCTTTAAGTTACGTTCTAAACACAATTCGCTATCCGTTTTAAAAATCCTTTATTTCTCGACAAAAAAATAGGAATTTTCTCTTTTTAAATATTTTTACCACAATTTTATTATTATAAAACAAAAATTAGTTTTTATCTATACTATTTTCAATACCGACCCAAAAAAACCGCCTCTAACAACCCGAGGTGGTTTACTGAACTTTGTTTCTTATTGACAATTTGTAATATGTTCGATAATTTCATTTGCTGTTTCTTCTACAGCTTTGTTCGTCACATCGATAACTTTGCAACCAATTTTACCGACAATTTTTTCAAAATGTTGAATTTCTTCTAAAATACGCGTATGTTGCGCATAGATGGCATCATCATTCAATCCTAAAGACATTAATCTTTCTTTTCTTATATAGTTTAATTTATCAGGAGAAATAATTAAGCCAAAACATTTTTTTTGATCGATTTGTAATAACTCTTCTGGCGGCTCCACTTCTGGTACTAAAGGTACATTTGCCACCTTATAACGTTTATGTGCTAAATATTGTGAAAGTGGTGTTTTCGATGTTCGTGATACCCCTACCAGTACAATATCAGCTTGCAATAAACCACGCGGGTCTCTACCGTCGTCATATTTCACCGCAAATTCAATTGCTTCAATTTTTTTGAAGTAATCATCATCAAGCTGATGTACAATACCTGGTGTTTCAAGTGGATATTCTTCCATAAACGTAGCCATTGATTTCAGCGCAGTCCCCAATATATCCACGGCGTGCACTTTTTCTTTCTCACATAAATCATGTAACAACGCACGCATCTCATGTCGAACAAGCGTATAAATAATGAATGCCTTCTGTTTTACTGCTAGACATACAATTTTTCGTACTAGTTCTTCAGATTGGATATGTGGAAAACGACGAATAATCGTTTTTTCTAAACCTGGTCGGAATTGACTAATAACGGCCTTTGCTACTTGGTCACCCGTTTCACCGACTGAATCGGAAACGACAAAAACTCGAAGTTTCTTCATACTGTTCTCCTCAATTTTAGACATTTTGTGCAAGTGATAAGAAAGCACGTGTAATCGTCGTCTTCGTGAGACGCCCAACAATTGATAAGCCACCCTCTTGTGGTTCTATTACCGGTAACGAATCTACTTCACGTTCGATTAGTTTATTCGCTGCAACAATCAACGAATCCGATCTTTCACAGTACGAAATATTTGGCATTCTCGTCATAATGATATGTACAGGAATTTTATTTAAATCTTGCGTGCCAATACTTGTACGCAGTAAATCCTTGCGAGACAGTACTCCTGTCAAAAATTCGTTCTTATCTACGACAAAGAGGGTCCCCACATCCTCCGAAAACATGAAGCAAA
Organism: Lysinibacillus sp. UGB7; assembly: GCF_049058285.1. NCBI lineage: Bacteria > Bacillati > Bacillota > Bacilli > Caryophanales > Bacillaceae > Lysinibacillus > Lysinibacillus sp. UGB7. The sequence goes on along the minus strand of NZ_JBMGUV010000047.1, from coordinate 20,729 downwards.
TCGCATCATACACCGTCATTGTTTCTGGTACAACGACTGGTCCGGAGTGAAAATCTTTCACTTTTAAATTGTTGATGCTATCTGTCATTGTAACAGACGTTTTTTTACCTGAATAGAAGTAGCCAACTCGTGGTCTAGCATCTAAAAATCCCGCCATCGTAAGGATAGCTAAATCTGGTCTTAAAGTCGCTCTTGTCAGATTAAGACGTTCTGCAATATGTTCGCCTGTAATCGGGCCGTTTTCTTTCACAATTTGTAAAATGTCTTCCTGACGTTTATTGAGTTCGATTGGACTCACCGCCTCAAATCTAATAGTGTTATACTCATGCTCAATTATTATATACTATTTTAATGGTTATTGCGAAGAAAAGAACTACATGCTACAATATTGACACAGACGCTTGCTCTACATGTATTTTCGAGCGATATTGCGTTATACAAGCGATGATAGGAAAAAAGTATCTGTTCTATTTAATAGCGAGTAGAAGATGGTGAAAGTCTACACAGTAACAGAGAAAAGGCGCTCCTTGAGCTAACTTTTTGAAAAGAGGTTTTAAACAAGTCGTTTAAAACAATCAGGGTGGAACCGCGGGTATTAGCACTCGTCCCTGGGCATTATTTGTGCCCGGAGACGGGTGCTATTTTTAGTTTAACTAGGATTACGGCAAATGTCTGATTTTGAAAAATTTTCAAAGTCTAAATCAAGCGAAGCGTCAGCAACAACAAATACGCCAAAGTAAATCTGATTAAACGACTCACTTATTTTATGAAAAACAATGAAGGAGGCTATTTTAATGGCTAACAAATCAATGGAAACTATTGTATCTTTAGCGAAACATCGAGGCTTTGTCTTCCCTGGATCTGAAATCTACGGAGGCTTAGCAAACACGTGGGATTACGGTCCCCTTGGTGTTGAATTAAAAAACAATGTAAAAAAAGCATGGTGGCAAAAATTCGTCCAAGAATCAGAACATAATGTAGGTATCGACGCTGCAATCCTTATGAACCCAAAAGCATGGGTTGCTTCTGGACACGTAGGTAACTTCAATGACCCGATGGTTGACTGTAAAGCGTGTAAAGCGCGACACCGTGCTGATAAAATCATTGAAGACGCTGCGTTAGCAAAAGGTGATGAAATCATTGTAGACGGTATGACGTTCGACCAAATGAAAGAAACAATGGTGAAATACGATGTTGTTTGCCCTGATTGTGGCAAGGCTGATTTCACAGATATTCGTCAATTTAACTTAATGTTCAAAACATTCCAAGGTGTAACTGAATCTTCTACAAACGAGATCTACCTTCGTCCAGAAACAGCACAAGGGATTTTCGTAAACTTCAAGAACGTCCAACGCTCTATGCGTAAACGTACACCATTTGGTATTGCACAAATCGGTAAATCGTTCCGTAACGAAATTACACCAGGTAACTTCACATTCCGCACACGTGAATTTGAGCAAATGGAGCTTGAATTCTTCTGTAAACCAGGTGAAGATCTTGAATGGCATGCTTATTGGAAAGAATTCTGTAAAAACTGGTTACTAAACTTAGGCATGAAAGAAGATTCAATGCGCCTTCGTGACCATGAGGACGATGAATTATCTCACTATTCAAATGCGACAACGGATATTGAATTTAAATTCCCATTCGGTTGGGGCGAACTTTGGGGAGTAGCTGACCGTACAGACTTCGACTTAAAACAACATATGGAGCATTCTGGTGAAGATTTCACGTATATTGATCCCGTTACAAATGAACGCTATGTACCATATTGTATCGAGCCATCTTTAGGTGCAGACCGTGTAACATTAGCTTTCTTATGCGATGCCTATGATGAAGAGGAGCTTGAAGGAGATGATAAACGCACAGTATTACGTTTCCACCCTGCTCTTGCACCATTTAAAGCAGCAGTGTTACCACTTTCTAAAAAGTTATCAGATGAAGCTGCAGATGTGTGGTCGGAGCTTCGTAAAGCATTCCCAGTAGACTATGATGAATCACAATCAATTGGTAAACGCTATCGTCGCCAAGATGAGATTGGTACACCATTCTGTATCACATACGATTTCGATTCAAAAGATGATGGTCAAGTAACAGTACGTCACCGCGACTCTATGGACCAAGTTCGCATGCCTATCGCTGATGTTAAGGCATATATCGAAAAACATCTTCAATTCTAATTAGACATGTCGTGCTTTAGCCTACTGCACCGAAGCACACTTATCTCGGATATTAAACCTTAAATTGAACTATAAAAATAGAGGGAGTCACTTGATGCGACTCCCTCTTTGTTATATTTTTAACTTTGTAAATATACGTTCCTGCATTTTTTCTTCAAATGAAAACTTTTTCATACTCATCCCTACTAAACTAACCAGTAACTCTTCAATATCATTTAATGAGTAATAAAGAAATGTGCCTTCACGCATCGGGCGCACTCGTTTTTCCATTGTTAATTCATCATCAATAAAGTAGGCCACATTAACCTCACAGTGCTCCATAAGCTGTGTAATGCGCTGATCGTCACCTGGATTGATAAAGAATGGCACTCTTTTATCTATATACAAAATACTCTGAACTAATTTGATGAAAAAATTTTCGCGAAGTGATGTCTCCACCACTAACACAGTCGTTTGATCATGCTGATAATCCATGTACAAAACATTTAGTTGTTCTTCCAATAATTTCTTTAAGATAGTAATAGAATTTCTATATTTCGTCATATCGGTTTGGATTTCCCTTGTCAATAGTCTTAAAATTCTGAAAGCAGGTAAAAAGATTTTCAACACAATTTCTTTTGGATGCAAATGATCAATTAATTTATTAAAATGCCCTCTTAAATTTTCCTCATCACAGCGAATTAATTGTTCTACAAATAAGTTAAATATTTCTTCAAAACTATTAGCGCGATAGTCAATCATTTTCGAAATTTTCACACTATAATTCAAGGGCAAATTCATAGACATTTGCTCATCTAATAGTTTAACTTTCGGTAGCGTCGGAAATAAGTCATAGACAAGTTCTACTTGCGCACGCCGAAAATCAGAAAGTAACACAACCGAGTTCACAGGATAAATTCCTAGACACTCCACAAATTTATGCATGAATTTTTCGTTATAGAGCTGACGATCACGATATAGAACAGCAAGCGCATCTGTCGCACCATACCCTGTATGATACACACGTTTCGATGTCATAGCGGAGTAAACATCTATTATCTGTAATAACTGCACACCCTCGCTCATTTCATCTGCACAAAGCTGATTCGGATATCCTCTCCCAGCAAATCGTTCATGATGGTCCCTAGCCAAATAGGCAATATCCTCTTCACCATTCTCCATAAGTAGCTCAAAACCTTTTGTGGTATGCATTTTGACAATTTCAAACTCATCTTCAGATAGCTTTCGTTTTAAATTCAAGATTTCTTGTGGAATAAATACCTTTCCAATATCATGGAACAAATAGCCCCTTGCAAGTGTTTCGATATCTGTTAAACCTAAATGACGGGCAAAGATTGTACCTAGTACAAATACATCAAACGAATGAACAAATGAATACTCATCCCATTCTCTTAAGCGCATAAGCAAGTCGTAGCGATGCTTTTCTTGCAAAATCTGTTCAAAAATAGTTCTCACATACGACGTATCCTGTATACTCTTTAAAATTTGACCATAACGCAATTCATGAACAACATTTTCTAAAGTGGCCATAAAAAGATTGTTTACCGCTTCTTTATATTCATCAATCTCTCCCTTTTCCTCTAAGAGCGGTGCAAATACATCCTCATACTCCTTCGTACGTTGCGCACCTAAGTCATGGACAATTCGTACCGAATCAGAAGGTAAAAAAACTGATAATTCTTCTACTTTTCTTAGCTTAAGTAATGCAATAATTCGCTCGGTTAACACTAAATCTCTTTTAGCTAATAAGCGATACTCAGAAAAAATATCTTCTGCTAAAATATCATCTGCTTCCACTTCGTCAATACTTAAAGTCACTTTTCTTAGCACATTTTTTGCCACATTCGCAATTTTCCAGCATAATGTGACCTCCCTCCCTTTTCCATAGGACTGCGTTATTCTAATAAACGTGGTTTTACTACGTTTTGCTGATAGAGGCATGTTTTACAGTTTTTATATGCATGTCAGATATATAAATATTGAACTAATTTCCGATTGGTACAATACGTACAAATTATACAAGAATAGTATAAACATAATTATCTATACCCCTTACAATATCATAGGTTAAAATACCTTTTCAACTAGTATATGGCACTCAAATGATTAGTTAATACTATGCTTATATTAAAAATCATTACCATATTAAGCTCTTTAGACTCATAAATTAGCTATACACTGGAATCAATTCCCTAGATGCAATAAATACTTATACCTATTGTTTAAAACTACTTAATGTATATTTATTAATAAAAAAAGTTTTTTTCTTATAAAGATTTTCCTAAGAAAAATATTTTTTTTCGTTCATCGTTCCCTTGTACAGTTTATTGTATTTTCAGAACATATGATTTTGCGTTCGGCACTATTGAAATTTTTTCAGTTATAACTCATCTTCGCTCCCACTTCATATTGATAGAGGATAAAATTCCCTCTATTCTCACCTTCAACAATTTGATATAAATAAAGTATTATAGTTAATGTTTAATGTTGAAAAACAATAATTTAACATTTTTATGGTATACCGCCGTACTTTTCAGGCGTCCGGAATTACTATCACAAGCAGTGCTATAATTTACATCTATTTTTTTGGAGGAAATCAAGTGAATACACATCGTTTTTATCAAATGGCAATGGCCGCAACTCTAGCAACAAGCGCTATCGTCATAGCTACTCCAGCATATGCTGCTACATCATTCCCCGATATCAATGCATCTACAGAGGAAGGCAAAGCTATTCTTAACTTAGCACAACGCGGTATCATTTCTGGCTACCCAGATGGCACATTCAAACCAGCAAATTCCATTACTCGTACACAAGCAGCAAAAATTTTGGCTGGCATTCTACATCTTGATACTGACAATGGGACGAATCCACAATTTAAGGATATTCAACCTGGCGATGAGAACTATGGAGCGATTGCAGCATTAGCAAATGCAGGCATAATCAGTGGCTCAAATGGCTATTTCTATCCAACTAAAAATATTACACGTGGTCAAATGTCAAAAATGATTGTAAAAGGTTTTGATTTACCGATTGCTGACATAACAGATATTCCTTTTACTGATGTCATAGCAGGCAGCGAATACGAACCTTATATTCAAACGCTCTATGCCAATCACATAACAAAAGGAACTACACCTACTACATTCGGACCTCAAAACAATGTAAAACGTTCTCAATTGGCTACTTTTGTTGTTCGTGCTGAAAACACTCTAAACAATACGACTATTTATGCAACCAGCTATAACCAAGATTATATCTTTGCCTCTTACGGTGGCATCGAGCCAGCAGATGATCTATTCACTTGGGACGAAGAGCAAGATATGACAGAATCGATTACTATTAAGCCTCTAAAAGAAGGGACTGGTAAATTAGTTATTACTGGTTTTACTGAAGATACCGAGGAATTTATGGATGTCTTTTTCTTAGTTCATGTTAAAAATGTGAATGGAAAATTACAAACAACTTTGGAAGAAGTTCATGAAGCGGACCATATAGAAAACATGCCTCTAAACTTAGAGGAAAGTGACTTAGATTTCGTACCAACGGAAGTAAGCATTCAAACTGCTGATGGTCAAACCTTGTCTTCGGCGTTATATGCTTTAGAAATCAAAAATAATGCAACAACTTTATCCATCTTTGAAAACGGACAATATCTTTTGACATTTACCAATGGTACACAACAACAAACAATGGCTGCCGATGTGGATACGTATGATTTTGTTCGCAGCATCGATCTTTACGAGCTTTCAAATGATTTATCTTTTACAAGCGAAGATTTATCGTTTGAACCAACAAATGTCGTATTCGAAGATTTAAACGATGGTTCCGATCCAGCATACAAGGTTCCCGTAGAAGCGACAATCGAGGGAAATACACTGAAAGTTACTCCTCTAGCAGAAGGGACAGCCATTTTACATATAACTGGTAAAAACGGCGAAACGACTTATCTGTACATTGAATTTCTAAAAATCGCAGGTAAATGGGCTGCTTACTACGATATTGACAAAGATGCATATTAACAACTTGTAGATTATAAAAAATGCCAGAGGAACGTTAATCTTCCTCTGGCATTTCTGTATTTGTACTAGTTGCTCTCGGTTGTAATTCAGGTGTTCTTTCCAGTTGTTCGATAAATTTCTTTGTCTTAAAGCGAATTCCAGTTTGTTCCTCATAAATCGTTGTTATAATTTTTTTGATAAAATATTTAGTTTCCTTCTTCAATTCTAGTTTTCCAATTTGATCAATTGGTACAGAATAAAACATTCGTATAAGCTTTAGTTGCGTAGGTGTTAAACGAATAATATAGGGATCATGCTGATAACAGCGATGACATAAAAAACCTCCCTGCGCAAAGGAAAAGGCGAATTCACCATCTACCGCACTACACGAGGCACAGGCATGTAAGATAGGTTGCACGCCAGTATAAGGTAGCATCTTCCATTCAACAAACAGCGTAATTGCTTCTGGATCATAGCCATCCTCAATGGCCTGTAATGCCTGTAACAGCACTTCAAAAGCAAACGGCTCCGGCTTCCCTTCTTCCACTACACGCTCAACAAGCTCCATTATATAGCTGGCATAGGCAGTCGCCATAATATCCTCACGAATATGGCGCATTGAATTCAAATGTTCTCCTTGTTGCAGTGTTCCCATACCTGTATGGTGTTGTACCATAAACATGCCATGTGCGAATGGCTGCGTCACTGCCGCTAACCTACTCGAAGGCTTCTTTGCACCACGTGCCATGGTTGCCACCTTGCCAGCTTCACGCGTTAGTAGCGTGACAATTTTGTTGGATTCACCATATGCACGCGCCTTTAGAACAATACCTTCCCATTTATATAGCAACCAGGTCACCCTCCTTTCCTTTAAGTGTATCCATAAGAAAATAGAGCTCTCCAAAACATCATTTGGACAGCCCCTTTTCACACTATAATTCATTACACTTAAAAACAGTGTTACGCTCAACTTCTATGGTGATGAGAGAACTCTACTGAATCTAACAACCGTTAATATTCATCATCACGGAAGCCAAAATCACGTAGATGTGTTGATTTATTACGCCAATCCTTTTGCACCTTAACCCATAGTTCTAGATATACTTTAGAACCGAGAAGCATTTCGATATCTTTACGCGCACGAATACCAACTTCTTTTAATAATGCGCCTCTTTTACCGATGACAATCCCTTTTTGTGAATCACGTTCGACGATAATTGTCGCGGCCACATGGATTTTGTCTTCATTTTCTTCATCACGACGTATTTTTTCGATAACCACAGCAATCGAATGTGGTATTTCTTCACGAGTTAAATGTAACACTTTTTCTCGAATAAGCTCTGAAATAATAAATCGCTCTGGGTGGTCTGTTACTTGGTCAGCTGGATAATATTGCGGACCTTCTGGCAAATATTTCGTTAGTGTAGCCAATAGGTTTTCAACATTATTTCCTTGTAATGCTGAAATCGGCACTATTTCTGCGAAGTCGTAGCGTTCCTTATAGCTATCTATTATACCCATTAAAGCATCAGGGTGAACCTGATCAATCTTATTAATCACTAGGAATACCGGAGTAGAGTTACCTTCTAGCAACTCTAAGATGAACTCGTCTCCCTTTCCAAGCTTTTGCTCTGCGTTAACCATGAACATAATTACGTCCACTTCACGCAACGTGTTTTTAGACACCTTTAACATGAAGTCGCCTAACTTGTGCTTTGGTTTATGAATCCCAGGTGTATCGATAAAAACCATTTGGCTATCGTCTGTTGTTAGTACACCTTGTACTTTGTTTCGTGTTGTTTGTGGCTTATCACTCATAATGGCAATTTTTTGACCTATTACTCGGTTTAAAAATGTAGACTTCCCTACATTTGGTCGTCCAATAATTGAGATAAAGCCTGACTTGTAGCCAGTTTTAGTTTCCAGCATTCTCTAAATCCTCCGTTGTGAATGCAAACGGTAGTAATTCGCCAACAGACGTTACCGTAACATCACCTTTTAAATTTGTTAAATAAACAGGCATAGTTGGCGCGCAAAACTCCATCATCACTTGACGGCAAGCTCCACATGGCGCACAAGGGCCATCTGTATCAGCGACAATTGCGATTGCTTCAAAATCATAAATACCCTCTGACACTGCTTTAAAAAATGCCGTACGCTCTGCACAATTGGTCATACTATAGCCTGCATTTTCAATATTACAGCCGTGAATGACATCGCCGTTTTTCGTTAAAAGAGCCGCCCCTACTTTAAATTTTGAATATGGAACATACGCCTTTTCACGAGCTAACTTTGACTCCTCTAATAAAGCATGCATATCAATTGTCATCTACGCTAATTCTCCTCTACATAAAAATCAATTTCGCCTCGACATAATCGTGGCTGACGCTCCGCTTCCAATGGTCTAGTTTTAAATCAGCATAAAGTATGCAACCAGTACTCTATAGCTAACATCCTTATTTTGCATTCTCAAAACGCCATTCTTCGAAGCTTTTACCAACACAATGTTGGTCACACAGGCGAAGCGACGTCCTGTCGCTTCGCCTGTGTTTCTTTCAATACGGAATGAAGTTAAAACCATTTCGGTATAAAGATTAGTAAACCGATTATAGCACTGAATACAGCAAATACAAGTACTGCACCTGCTGCAATATCCTTTGCTTGCTTAGCAAGAGGATGTATAGCTGGTGACGCCAAATCCACCACTCGTTCAATGGCGGTATTTATCATTTCAAGAGCAAACATCAGTGCTATTAATAATAACACAACGTACCATTCTACACGTGATAAACCAGTAAAATAGCCAACAATCAAGACAATGCCAGCACTAAGCACATGCGATTGGAAATTTTGCTCCTTACATGCTGTTAGAATACCTTGAAAGGCAAAGACGAACGAGCGAATATATTTGCGTCCATCCATTTAGTCACGTCCTAATCCGTAAGACTGTAAAATTTCATCTTGCTTCCCGAACATCTTTTTTTCATCCGCTGGTGCCATATGATCATAGCCAAGTAGATGCAAGAAGCCATGCACCGCTAAAAAGCCTAATTCCCGTTCAAACGTATGACCGTATTCCTCAGCCTGCTCTTTCGTACGATCTGTTGAAATGATAATATCTCCTAAAATTCGCGGCATCCCTTCAAATGTCACTTCCATTTCGCCCTCGCCTAATTCTTCTAACGCAAACGAGATAACATCTGTCGGTTGGTTCTTACCACGGTATTCACGATTAATCTCACGAATAGCTTCATTTGTTACAAATGTAACAGATACTTCCGTTTCTGGTTCAATATTTTCAGTTTTCGCCGCATGCTGTAAAAGCTTCTCAACAAGTTCCATATGTTCCGCTGTTACTTCATTTGTTTCATCTGTAAAATCAATTGTTAAAATCATAGATCCTCCTACTTATCTGCCTTTGGGTATTCGATTCGTGAGTGGAAAATCCCATTCAACGTTTCGCAAAGAACTCTCTCTATACATTTTAACTCTTTTATTGAAATATCGCATTCATCAAACTGATTGTCCTGTACACGATCATCAATAATAGCCTTCACTAGCTTGTGAATTTTTTCTGCATTCGGTTCCTTCATCGAACGAACAGCTGCTTCTACACTATCAGCAACACTAATAACCGCTGCTTCCTTCGTTTGTGGCTTAGGACCTGGATATCGGAACTTCGCTTCATCAATGACTTTGCCTTCTTCCTTCGCTTTAAACAGGAAGAACTTTAACAGACTCGTCCCATGATGTTGCAAGGCAATATCAATAATTTCCTGTGGCATTTTGTAGCGTTTTAACATCTCTGCTCCATCCGTCGTATGCGCAATAATAATTTCAGCACTTGTTTCTGGTGGCATCGAATCATGCGGGTTGATACCGGACATTTGATTTTCAATGAAAAAAGATGGTCTTTTCGTTTTTCCGATATCATGATAATAACATCCAACACGCGCAAGTAAGCCATCTGCACCTATTTCTTCACATGCAGCCTCAGCTAAGTTTGCAACCATGACACTATGATGATATGTTCCTGGCGTTTCCATTAGTAATTTTTTCAGTAACGGATGATTTGGATTAGACAGTTCGATTAAACGCAAGGTCGATAATAAGCTAAATGCTGATTCAAAGAATGGCAATAAGCCCATTGTGAGCGCACCAGATAGCAGGGCAGATAATATTGCCGCGCTAAAGTAAAACAATAGCTCAGAAAATCCATATGACGACTGTGTCATGAGTAAATAAAATGCAATAAAAGCCATATTTACAAGTGAAATGACACCGACTGCCTGTAAAATATGCGAGCGTTTTTCGACACTACGCATAAAGAATAGACTCGCAAAGCCTCCGAAGATAATATACAGAGTAATTTCCATTTGCATCACGGATGAATAACCTTCTTGGAAAATGACGCCTGCTGAAGCGGCTGTCATAACTGTAATCAGTATTGCGGCCCGATCATCAGCCAACAATCGCACTAGCATCGTTGCTAATGCTGTCGGGAATAAAAATGCTATGGTCACATCAAAACCACTTGCCACTAAGCTAATAAACTTCATTAAGAGAATCGATAAACTATAGACAATTACTGTAACCAGTAGTGCATTGCGCTTTTTTTGTTCATCTGCTTCCCAGCGTTCAAATAAAATATACATGAATATTAATTGTAGGAAGGTTAAAATGATTAGTCCTGCAATGGGCTTGAAAGAAGCTTTATTACTTACCATTCCGAGAAGTTCGAGTTGTCGATAAGCCTCCGTATCAATTATTTGGCCTTCTTGTACGATGATTTGTCCCTGCAAAATACGAGTAGGCTCAATAGATTCTTTCGCCTGCTCTATTCTGACTTTTGTTTGCTCCTCGTTTATCGTTTCATTCTCTACAATACTTGCACGCCCGATTAAAACGACTGCATTTAATATTTTATCGGGATAGCCTCGCTGCCCACGAATTTTTGTTTCAAGATCATTTTGAGCAGCTAACACATTTTCCGTACGAATTGATTTTTGCAAATAATCTTGCACAAGTTTTGATAGCATTGTGCTCGTTCTCTTTAAATCTGTATCGCTTTGTAGTAATAAACTTTCTAGCTGTCCATCTGTAAAAGTTACTGGTATTTGATCCACATCAATGGATTCTATTTTTTTTTGAAGTTGCGCTACTTGGTCAACTATTGCAACAGGTTCTTTACTGCTCTCAACATCCTTTTTTACTTCAAGGACATAGTCAAATAAAGACGTCACAATAGCGGCGCGTTGTTTGGCGACGTCCTCTGAAAACTGATAGACGGGCGTAACTGCATCTGCTGCTTTTTCTCGCTCTTGTTGTGTCTTAACTGTATCTTCGATTGTTTTAGTAGACCGAACAGTTTCTGGTGCAAGCTGTAATGGTTTAAAATCATATGTAACACCTTTAACATTGCCATACATAAATGCAAACTGTAAGGCTCCGGTTAAGATGAGAACGGCAATCAAAAAATAGCGAAAACCAATAAGCTCAGTAATTTTTCGAAGTTGTTTCTCCATCTGGCACCTCCTCTATCTATGTACTATCATACCAATTCAAAAAACATTTTTCTCGAAAATTGTATAAGAAAGCAAAAAAACAGCTATACAATTTTGCATAGCTGTCACATTTTTTTCCAAATTATAACTTAATTCTCTTAGAAAGCATTTGCCTGCTAACATGATTTTCCGCTTCGCCTTTCGCGCAAACTTAGGTGTACATACCGCTTCGCTTCCGGTACTAAAAATCGGTGCTACTGTCGTGCAGACTTTAGAATTGCGCTTTTGCGCAATCTTTTAATAACGTTGCACCTGCCGTTTCGTTTCACTTCACTTTCGGTGCAGACTTTAGAATTGCGCTTTTGCGCAATTCTAAAGTTGCTGTTCTTCGTAGGCTTGAATGATTTTTGCTACTACTGGGTGGCGAACAACATCGCCTTGCTCTAAAATTTGGAAATAAATCGACTTGACATACTTTAACGTTCGCTCTGCCACGATTAGACCCGAATCCGTATTTTTTGGTAAGTCGATTTGCGTTTTATCGCCTGTGATGACCATTTTTGAACCGAAGCCTAAACGTGTTAAAAACATCTTCATTTGCGGATGCGTTGTGTTTTGAGCTTCATCTAATATCACGAAGGCATCGTCCAATGTACGTCCACGCATATAGGCTAAAGGCGCAATTTCGATCGTACCCCGTTCAATAAGACGTTGTGTTTGTTCCGAACCATAAATGTCATTTAATGCATCATATAGAGGGCGTAAATAGGGATCCACCTTTTCTTTTAAGTCACCCGGAAGAAAGCCTAGAGACTCTCCTGCTTCTACTGCAGGACGCGTTAAAATAATACGCTTTACATGTCCATTTTTTAGCGCTTGTGTAGCCATTACCACCGCTAGATACGTCTTACCTGTTCCAGCTGGCCCAATACCGAAAACAACGTCTTTGTGACGGATTGCTTGTATGTATTCACGTTGACCAATTGTTTTCGCACGAATTGGTTTGCCTTTCGTCGTGCGAGCAATTTCTTCATCGTATAGTTCTGCAAAATATTCAATTGTACCTTTTTGTGTCATTTCAATTGCTGTCGCTACATCACGCTGATCAATATTAATGCCTTTACGAATAACTTTTAAGAGTGCCTGTAAAAGAAATGTCGCTTGTTCTTTAGCGTCTTCCTCACCAGCGAGTTGAATTTGTTCACCACGCGTAATTATATGGACATGTAGTGCCTCTTCAATTAATTTCATATTGGCATCAGAAATACCGAGTAGCATCACCGCTTCGTTTGGATTATCCACTTGTAATACAGTTAAATGTTCAGACATAATCATTCTCCTTGTGAGCCATGTATTGGACTTGCAATGTTTTCATTGACTAAAAATAGAACTTTCCCTTCAACTGTACCATTCACCCACTTCGCCTGTAAAAGGTTTTCTTTCTTGATAATCGTTTTCGGAGGAAGAGATCGTAACATTTTTTCATGGAGTAGCGGCATGAGTAATGAATCTATTTTTGATTCATCCAGTACTACTTGGATCGTCTTTGTTTGTTGCTCTTCAACAATTGAAACGTACGGATCTAGCCAGTTTGGTAATTCTTTTTTTTGAACATAATCAACTTCTTCTTTATGAATGCCCTTTACTATTACACGCCACTGTTTTTGTTGTAACGTTTCCATAGTTAGTTTTGTCGGAATTTTAAATGAACATTCAAGCCAATAATCTGCAAAGACTTCTCCTTTTGCACCGACAAAGACATGGTCATCCCCACTCTCAAGGACTCCACTTACAAGGACATCACCGTCATAAGCAGTATCATTTACTGAAATTTTCCGTTCTCCATTTTGAACATTAAAATGTGTAATAACACCACTTTTCGTAGCTACCAAGTGTGTCGCTAATTTTTCGTTCGTCTGCTCCGTTTGCTTTGGAGATTCCTGAGGTCGTAAAATAACACGCCCCCCATGTTTTTCAATATGAACCCACGCTAGCTGTCGATGCTTTTCTAAGAGCTCCTGCCGTATCTTTGCATCTGTTGGTAATACTTTTTTAGATATAGGCGTTTCTAATTTGAAAGTCTCTTTGAATGTCTCCTCCACCTGCTGCTGTAATTCAGGAGAAGCCGCCTCAATGTCCACACTCCAAATAACCTGTGCACATATTAGTGGTATTAAAATCATTACAAATAAGCCTAGCAGCGTCCAAATCTGCGCTCGAAAAACCTGTAGCTCATCTGCATAATGTACAGTCATTTTGAGTCGATAACGGCTACGTATGCGACGAATCTTTGTTAAATAACGCATATTTGTTTCAAATGTTACTTCTTGCTCTCGAAATACAACACGCTTTAACGGAACATGTTGTGCATGCAATGTTTGAATAAAAGGATGAACATTTTCATGGCGCTTTATACGTATGATGATTGGCCGATTATTCCACATTGTCGCTCACACCCATATCTTTTGTCATTTTTACATGTAGTTCTTGTAAATCATCAATTGAAAGATGGAGCATTTCTTCTTTGATGGCGTTTATATCCACGGATTTTCCACGCACAGTAATATGATAATCTGCATAGATAAAGGAACAGGATGTAGCATCTGCATGTAAGAAACGATATGGACCGATTATTTTTAATGTTTCAAACTGTGATAATTCAAGTAGTGGCGTTAATTGAAATAATTTTTTCATAAAAAATGCCTCCTTCTTCGGCAATATATGCGCCAAAAAAGGAGGACATGCTAGTTATTTTCTTTTTGCTTTTGGCGGACCTAACACTTCTGCCATTACCACAGCCTGCATAAATGCCTTTTTAGAAGTTGGTAACTGAAAATTCTTTTCCGTCCCCGCTACATGTACTTCTTTTTTCCCAGCGGCCAATCGACCAATACTTGATCGATTAGAGGTACGACTTGATGGCTCAGTCGGAATAAGCGGAGGCGCCACATAGCTTGGCATTTGTTCTCTCACTTTTTCTTCCGCTGGCTTTACATGTACTTCACGCGCTTCTACCTTAGGACGTTCCGCCTCCGTATTTCCTAAAAACTCACGAGCAAAATCCTCAAAACTCTGCCTTTTCATAGTTGGACGTTGTGGTTTCGTCTCCTCTGATTTCATAATGACAGGCGGTTGTGGCTGCTCATCCTTATTAAAAGGAGGCATTTGCTTTTGTTCTTTGTTATTTTTTGATTTACTGAAAAGAGAGCTGACTATGGCAATAATCGCAAATATTATTAATTGTTCCATTTGGTAGTACTGCTCCTTTCCGTATTTTATGCTTTCGGTTCATTTGTCTCTGGTTTATCCGAACTCACCTTAGAAATGGAGTCACGCATAGCTGTGTCTGCTTGAATATTGCGGTAGTTCATGTAGTCCATAATACCAAGGTTACCTGAGCGCAAAGCTTCTGCCATCGCTTGTGGTACCTCTGCCTCCGCTTCTACTACTTTTGCCTTCATCTCTTGAACGCGCGCAATCATTTCTTGCTCATTTGCTACAGCCATTGCCCGACGTTCCTCAGCCTTCGCTTGGGCGATGTTTTTATCGGCCTGCGCTTGCTCAATTTGTAGTTCCGCACCAATATTTTTACCTATATCAACATCCGCAATATCAATCGATAAGATTTCAAAAGCTGTTCCAGAGTCTAAGCCTTTTGAAAGTACTGTTTGTGAAATCATATCTGGATTTTCTAATACTTCTGTATGATGTGTAGCAGAACCAATTGTCGATACAATCCCTTCACCAACACGTGCAACAATTGTTTCCTCACCAGCACCACCGACTAAACGTTCAATGTTAGCTCGCACAGTAATACGTGCTTTTGCTTTTACTTCGATACCATTCATAGCAACACCCGAGATAAATGGCGTTTCAATTACTTTTGGGTTAACAGACATTTGTACTGCTTCTAATACATCTCGCCCTGCTAAGTCAATGGCTGCACAACGTTCAAATGATAACTCAATATTTGCACGATGCGCTGCAATTAATGCATTAACAACACGGTCAACATTACCACCTGCTAAATAGTGACTTTCTAGTTGATTAATCGTAACAGGTAAACCTGCTTTATGTGCTTTAATTAACGGATTAACAATACGTGATGGAATTACCCGACGTAAACGCATCCCGATTAATGTGAAAATACTAACACGTACGCCTGCTGCTAGTGCAGAAATCCATAGTGCCACTGGTACAAAAGTAAAAAATACTGCTAGAACTATGAATAATAATACTAGCCCGACTACTGGCCCAATTAGAGCTAAATCAAAACCCATTTATAATTCCTCCATCTCTTTGTCTGTTGGTCTCACGACAATGCGTGAGCCTTCTACTTTAATGATTTCTACATACTTACTAGCATCGACATAGCCACCTTCTGATACTACATCAATACGCTCACTACCAAACTGCATCGTACCTGCTGGACGGAGTGGTGTCATCGTTTTACCCACTTTCCCAAGCAATTCTGTACGATTAACGTTAGACACATAACCTTCTTCCGTCGTTGTCGCATCCTTCAGGACAAGTTTGTTAAAAACATGCATTTTTTTTCCGAAAAATTTCATCAGGATCACCATTCCTATTATTGCTACTACGAGCGCAATGCAAATCGCCACGACCATTTGCATCATGTTTGCACCTGCCAGTAACAAACTAAGTAATATAAGCACGCCACCTAAAATACCAACAATGCCTCCGGGGACAAAAAACTCCGCAATGACAAGCGCTAATCCAGCAATAAATACAAGTAATGTTTCATAGCCCGCAAATCCTGCCACCATATGACCGAAGAAAAATAATCCCAGTGCCGATAATCCCATTATACCTGGAACACCGAACCCTGGCGAATACAGCTCCATAATAAGACCCAAGCTCGCAATCGACAGTAAAATTGGTACAATGATTGGGTTCGTAATAAAACGAGCTATCTTTTCAGCGAAGGTTGGCTCAATAGGTACAATATCATTACCTTTTAAATCTACTTTCACTAGCAGCTCTTGAAAATTCGAAACAGTGCCTTCGGAATAGCCAACTTCTCGCGCTTCTGCAGCTGATAATGTTAATAAATTTTCGCCACCTGCTCGAAACTCTGGTAAATCAATAGTTGCATCCGCCATAGCTAGGGCATATTGCGGATTACGATTGGATGTTTCTGCTGCCGCTTGCATTTGTGCTAGCCACGCACTATGCGCCTTTAAATCCGCCGCATTCCCTGCCGAGTCAATAACCGCCGCTGCTCCAATCGTACCATTTGGCACCATATAGATTTCATCTGCATGTAAGGCTAAAAAAGCACCGGCTGAATGCGCATCTTTGTTAATGTAAGCAATCGTGCGAATAGACGTTGCATCCATAAGCATGGCGATGTCACTTGCTGCATTGACGAATCCCCCAGGCGTATGTATGTCGAGTATGATCGCTTCCGCATAATTTTCCTCTGCCTCTTTAAAAGCTCGTTCTAAAAATGCGTGAAGACCTCGTTCGACTTCATCATGAATAGGTACGTGGTACACTTTGCTACTCGCAAAAGCCGATGTCAATGGAAACGCTACCAAAAAAGTCATCCATATAACAATTAAATAGCTAAGAATCCTCCTTTTTCGCATCTTTTTCCCTCCCTTCTAACATGCTTCTCTTCTGTATATACGTCTGACTTTGTAAATAGTTTCACAAATTTTTATTTTTATTATACAGTGAAACGTTTATGAGTGGGAGGTTTTTCAATTCCTTGCGATTTCCATGAACTTAAGCTAAAAACCCAATGTCGTTAGGTGAATCACTACCTTTTTTGGGGTTATACTTTCGGAGGTCGTAGCAATCGGTCGACTATGATAAATAAAAAGCCGAATGAAATCAAAGATGACTTCATTCGGCTTCAGCAATATGTACTGCAAAATAGAGCAACATGTAAAATACCTGGAATTAATCATCGTTAAGATTAACTCCAGGTATATCATTGTCTGCTCAGTGAACCATAAGATTGCGTGTTATGAACGTAGGGATTTTTAATGGGAAATTAAATTACCACTTACGTTTACGTGCAGCTTCTGATTTCTTTTTACGTTTTACACTAGGTTTTTCGTAGAACTCGCGCTTTCTAACTTCTTGAATTGTACCACTTTTTGATACAGTACGTTTGAAGCGGCGAAGAGCATCTTCAAGCGATTCGTTTTTGCGAACGACAGTTTTTGACATCTCTCTTTCCCTCCCTCCGAACACACGTCAATACACAAATAGGCAAATAACCAACTGTTGTGTACTAAAGAATTATACCGTATTGTCTAATAATGGTCAATAGAAAGAATTCGAATTATTTTCGAGAATTTATAATCAGTGTTTGGACAAGAATAAATACATATGCTTTAGCTAAACACTTAGGGGTTTACAAAAAATAGAATATGGGCGTAGAATAATCACATTCAATTTCATATCGGCCTAATCTCAGTATTGGGAACGGAGGAACCATTTTTTGGGGGTTAATTCTGCAAATTGTAGAAGGGATGAGAAACTCTTTCGCCATCCTACCCGTCAGCTAACTTCGTCGGCTAAAGCGAAGGAGGTCATGAAGACCACCAGTATTTAGTTTGCTTATTTGTTATGCCTAAATTATCCGCATTCTAAAATACATAGACGATGGTCTTTTCTTATGCCTATAAACAACTAAATAATAATAATTTTACAGATTACTGAGTGGATATCCGCTTTTTAGTGTCCATTAATGAGGAGATAACCATGAAAAAAATTAAGGACTATCTGAATCCGCCCAAAGTTCTTGTGCTAGGCTTTGCAACGATTATTTTTATCGGGGCACTCTTACTAACTCTTCCTCTAGCTACTGAAGACGGAAAGGGTCTGTCATTTTTAGATGCTTTATTCACAGCTACCTCTGCAACATGTGTAACGGGGCTTATCGTTGTAGACACTGGTGATACCTTTTCTACGTTTGGTGAGTTGGTTATTCTAGCCCTCATACAAATTGGCGGCTTAGGTTTTATGACATTTGCAACGTTTTTATTTTTACTATTAGGAAAAAAGATTTCTCTAAAAGAAAGACTGCTGTTAAAAGAGGCGTTTAATAACATCTCGATAGCTGGACTTGTAAAATTAGTTAAAAGAATACTAATTTTCACTGTAGTTATTGAATTAATTGGTGGGATTATTTTATCCATTCGCTTTTCATTTGATATGGAATTAGCTACAGCTATTTATTTTGGTTTTTTCCACTCTATATCCAACTTTAATAATGCTGGTTTTGATTTAATGGGAGGTTTTAAAGGTCTGACTGCTTATGTAGATGACCCATTTGTTGTTTTGACTATTTGTGCACTTATTACCATTGGTGGGTTAGGGTTTATCGTTATGAATGAATTGTATGAATATCGCGATACTCGACGTTTATCCGTACATTCCAAGATCGTTTTGTTTACGACGATGGTTTTAACAGTAGGGTCTACCCTGTTAATCTTCTTGTTTGAATATGATAATAGCAAAACAATAGGTCCTTTAACTGAATGGGGGAAAATATTAGGTTCGTTTTACCAGGCGGTTACACCAAGAACGGCAGGATCAAATACTCTTTCTATCGGTGATTTAACGCATTCCACGCTATTTTTAATAATTTTGCTCATGTTTATCGGAGGAGGTTCTGGTTCTACTGCAGGGGGTATTAAAATTACAACCTTTGCCGTTTTAGTAGCCACGCTCTGGTCACAAATTAGGGGGAAGGAAGATGTGGTCTTATTTAGACGTAGAATTGTAGTGGAGACGATTCTAAAAGCATTGACGGTAACCATGTGTGGGATGATTATCGTTGTACTTGTCACCATATTGCTTAGTATCACAGAACAAGGTCACAACTTTATCCTGTATTTATTTGAAGCAACTTCAGCATTCGGTACAGTTGGACTTTCTATGGGATTAACTCCTGAATTAACTCCCTTTGGTCGAATACTCATCATATTTACCATGTTTGCAGGTAGATTAGGGCCATTGACTATTGCTTTCGCTATTACAAAACGGAGAAAATCACAAGCTTATCGACATCCAAAAGGAAATATCATGATTGGTTAACTACATGCAAGGAGCGCTGACTATTATGACCATAAAACAATATGCTGTAATCGGTTTAGGAAGATTTGGAACAAGTGTAGCACGGAGATTACATGAAGCAGGACAGGATGTTCTAGGGATTGATGTTAATGAAGAAAGGGTCGAGGATGCTGAATTCTTTGTGACACATGCGGTCGTAGCTGATACGACTGAAGAAAAGGCTTTAACCTCCATAGGAATTACAAATTTCGATTGTGTCATCGTCGCCATAGGGAACGATATGCAATCTAGTATTTTGACAGTTTCATTACTAAAAGAGCTTGGCATAAAAAAAGTAATTGCTAAGGCACTTGGGAAAAGACATGGGCAAGTGTTAGACAAAGTCGGAGCTGACTGGATTATCTACCCTGAGAGGGATATGGGTGAACGGGTTGCCAATCAACTCCTCTCCCCTAATATGTTAAATTATATTGAATTGTCTAAGGAATATAGTGTAGAAGAAATCATGATTCCTTCTAAGATGGCTGGAAGAAACTTACGTGATTTAGACATTCGGGCTAAATACAATGTTAGTGTCATCGCCATTGTTCGAAAAGGAACAATCATCATTTCTCCATCTCCCGAACAGATTATCGAAGAGGAAGATTTATTAGTGATGATTGGCCATAGATCCGATCTCGCATTATTTGCAAATATAGAATAAAGAAAAATAGAAATATCTATATGAACCGTTGATTTCCACTACGGCGGACTCTTTTCGCGGGCATTGCTTCAGTCTCCTCGTCGCTATGCTCCTGCGGGGTCTTTCGCTCATGCTATTCTATGCAGAAGTCGCCGCCTGCGCTCCAATCAACTCGTGTACGTAAAGTTGGGCGACTAAGACTATGCGTCAGACGAAAATCTAAACGAACATGGCTTATCATGTGGAAGAACTCGATCATTTACGTCATCAAAGTGACATGAAACCATTATGAATACCTTTTGTCGTC
>NZ_JBMGUV010000046.1:0-35754 GCF_049058285.1 Lysinibacillus sp. UGB7 | reverse complement strand
TGGAAAGAGGTATGTAGAATGATTGATGTAACTTTTAGATTAATTTCAAATTCATTTGAAAGATTCGTTTGGAATCCTGTTGTAAAACATAAAAAAATTACTTATATAGTTCTGATACTCTTGTTGATTTTACCACCAATTATTAGGTTGATTTATTAATTCTCAATATGAGGAAAAAAACACAGGGACGATGCTGTGAGACGATTCGAAAAGTTCAATGACATACTAAGACACATCTCGAATTGTCTCATAGTAACTTAAATCGAAAGTAGGTACATCAAAATGAGTTTACAACCATTATTTAAAGCACAAGCAGCATTAGACAAGTACATTGTAGAGAAGCAAAGGCTCAAAGAGATTTCATTAAGTAATATGATCCTAGCAGTAATCGTGGAATTAGGAGAAATGAGTAATGATTGGGGTGGCTTCAAACATTGGAAGGTGAATCCCCAACCAAAAGAAGGCCTACTAGGAGAAATTGCAGATGTTTTAAGTTTTATATTAGCGATTGGTAACATGCTACATCATCGCAAATTAACAAATTTCTTCGAGCCTGAACAAAATCAATGGGAATTGTGTTCTTACGATAACATAACAGATCAAATAATAGCGTTAATAGCTGATTTTACTGATTTATGGAGTTACGGAGAAATAGGAAATGGTTATAGCATGGTGATAACGAAATTTGCAATTTTAACTGAAATGCTTGGCTTTACGTGGGAACAAGTAGAAGAAGCCTACTATGCAAAAAATAAGATCAACCACGAAAGACAAGAGGCAAGTTATTAGGAGGCAAATGATGAACGATTTAACGCGAGAGTACATGCTTAATTATTTGTTGGTGTATGGGAACTGTGCGCCAGCTTATTATGAAAAATTAGATGATGAAAAATTGAAAAGAGAGTACGAGGACTACATGAAGGCATAAAAAAAGAGGGGTTAGTCAACAGAACCAACCACCCATAAATCATTTAAACTATACAAACTGATTATACCATATTTGTATGAAGGTGGTTACGCTTATGAAAAAAGTTATTCCGAAAATAGATGAAAAAAAAACAAAGGCAGCACTGGAATATGCGCTGTTTAAATACAGAGATTATTTAATGACATTGCCAACAGATTTAATGCCAACAATCACACCTGCATACTCATTAATTAGTCCAAGTAATACAAATGAATTTAACAGTAAAACTGAAAATGTCGCGCTCGAACGGGTCCAGTATGAAACGGCAAGAAATGCCTATATGGAAAAGATTCATCATGCTGTTGCGACATTAAAGTCAGATGAGCGACAAATTATCATTCAACGGTATCTACTGGAAGACATGTATTACGATGTGGATATTTGGATAGAATTAGGATTCGGTAAAACGAATTATTATAAGAAAAAATGGCAAGCGATGTTACGACTAGCATTTGCTTTAAAAATCGAAGTGTATCAGCAACGGAATGCGGTGGCGATATGACACGTGTACAACCCATACGCGATAAGCAGTTATTGCAAGACATTAAAGACTATTTAAAAGAAGAAAACGAACGCAATCACCTCTTTTTTTTGATAGGCATTCACACGGGCTTACGGATCTCCGACATCCTCAAATTACGCGTGAAAGATGTGTTAGGGTGGAATATCATCGTGCTTGAACAAAAAACGAAGAAATACCGTGAAGTGAAAATGCCTAATGAATTAAAACGAGCTGTGCGAGACTTTATTAAAGAAAAACCTAAGAATGAATTTTTATTCAAGTCACGGAAAGGAAAGAATCAACCGATTGGACGTAGACAAGCTTATAAAATTTTACGAGAGGTGGCCGATGAATATGGGTTAGAACGCATCGGCACCCATTCATTACGGAAAACATACGGCTATCATCATTACAAAACATTCAAAGATATTGCTGCCTTACAAAAAGCATTGAATCACCATGATCCACGCGAAACAAAAATCTATATCGGCATTGAACAAGATGAAATGAATGCCTATCAATCAAAAATCAACTGGTAAAGAGCTTCCTAATAACGGGAGGCTTTTTATATTGGCCCTCTTTTTCGTTAAAGGACATGAAGTAGTAAGCTTTTGCTAGGAAATTTTGAATACGTCATTTTTACAGGTTGTCGCATTCGTTTTTAAAAAGGCGGAGGATGCGCTGTACGGCTTTGTTTGTGAGGTATTAACGAAAGCGACATTATTCAGTAAACGACGCATTCAAAAGTACAAGAGAGGGCTAAAAAGGGTATGTATATCTGGTGTATTTCAATCAAAAACAACTAAATATAAACGGAGTGAACTTTTGGCGAACGATTCGTGAACGTTTCGCGAACGATTTGCGAACGATTGCCGAACTCATTTTGTTTTTAGGGGTGCTATATTGATAACATCGACAAATTGGGTGGTGATGAACATGTAAATCCTAATCAAGTTCAAACGTAAAACACAGGACAGACCGTGTACGGAAATGCACGTAAAACAAGAACACAATTCGCTTACGATAATAACGTGGGGTAGCTCTACCATGATTCTGCAAGTGAGCTAACGACAGAAATACCACAATACAACTAAATAGACGAATGCGGAGCCTTCATCCAGCGCAGGAGTGAGGGCTTTTCTTATGCTTTGAAAACTACACATCATACAGTCATCCAACAATCGCGGGCTAGTAGGTAGCAGCTACTTTAATGGTTTATCGAGTGTAGTATGCAGACGCTAGCTATCAGTAGGGCTTGCTATGGTGTGTAGTTTTGGAAGTATAAAAAAATAGTGAGGAGGGATGAACAATGCAGTTGAATCAAGAAGAATATACGAATTTATTAATTATGGTATGTGGGGTATTAGGGGCCACAGGGGAATTAGGTGAGATATTCTCGACAGAACAATTAGAAAAAATACAGAATGTAGCTGATGATTACATGGGCAACACTACCATTAATGAAATAAAGAGTGTTTCGGAGAGTGCAATAAATAAGTTATTCACACTGGCAACTAATACAGAAGAATCAATTAAATTGTGGAGGGATGAACAACGATGATTGGTTATAGATGTATGGATAATCCTGCTCATTCTTTTAAAACCAAAAAGAGACACATGGATGGTGTGCGTTGCCCTATTTGCCAAGGTCCAGTATTACCTACAGGCTTTGATGAAAACGAGCACTATCAATTACCTTATTACGAAAACTTAAAGAAGCAATGTGCAGATTCAAAAAGAGAAGCTGATTTAAAGCGTCTTGAAAGTATTAAACGTTCTGGAAGATTCACAATGACAAATCGAGATGGACCAGGTGAATTAGTCAGCAGTTTGCTTATAGAAGATTTCAATTGGATAGTGGAACAACTTGAAAAACGTATGAAAAAAAGATATCTGAAAGGGGAATGAACAATGGCAAAGGCAAAAGATATTACAGTGTCACTTGATATGAACACAGACAAAATGCAATTAAAGTTACGAGCAATCGAAAAGCATGCAGGTGCATTGGCTGATGATTTAGATAGGATTGATTCAATGAATGATGAAGATTTTAATAAGTTAAAAGAAACGACTATTTCAATTGGCGTTACAAATAGTGAAAACGCTAAGGATATTGCGAAAGCATTAAAAATTTGTGCACACGAATTTCTTTAGAAAGGAATGAGTAACATGGAACCAATCTATGCTAAGTGTAACAAGTCATGTGGTCACAAGTTTTATGTCCAACACTTTAAGAAAGACAAACTTCATAACTCAATCGAGAAGACATATTTCAACTGTCCTAACTGTGGACGTGAGTATGTCTGTTTTTATACAGATGAAGAAGTTAGGAAGCTACAAAAGAAACAACGTGAAATACAACGTAAGATGAAGTGGAAAGATGGTACACCTGAAGGTGAGTTACTCATTAAAGAATTAACAAGGCTACGTGCTGACACTAAACAGCGTATGGAGGCTATTAAACAAGCAGATGAGCAACATGCCTAAACAACGGGATACAAGCTCAGATAGATTCTACGATCAATATCAACGTGATCCTGAAATCGTTAAGTTCTATCAATCTGCAGCATGGAAAAAAGCTCGCAAACTTGCATTAATCCGTGATAACTATCTATGTCAAGGATGCTTATCTAAAAAACGATTCACGAGTGCAGAAATGGTCCACCACATTGTAGAAGTAAAGGACGATATCAATTTACGTTTAGAGTTGTCTAACTTAGAGAGTCTGTGTAACGGCTGCCATAACAAGCGACACAATCGTAGTGAACATCGTGGCAAGAAGATTACTAAGAAGAGGAATATCAAAGTTGTTCAAACGGAGAAAAATCCTGATATATTCTGATAGCCCCCCTGTCTTTTTTTATTTTTTAAAAATCTGCCCACACCGATTGCTCCCCACCGCAGGGTGCGAGAGTGGTTTTTTAGGTAAAGGGGGGTCAGCGAAAACTCGGCAAAAGGAGGGAATAAGTTGTCAATTCCTACTGCAGCTAAAATCAAGAGATATTTAGCAGAAAACTACCAAGAATCAGACGATGAAATTATCAAGCTGTATGTGGAGACACATAAATTTTATCGTCGATTAAAAAAAGAAGTCGATACGAATGATTTAATGATGGAGCACACCAACAAAGCAGGAGCTACAAATGTCATAAAAAATCCAATGGCTATAGAATTAACCAAAACAGTTCTCGTACTAAACAATCTTTTGAAATCGCTCGGACTAACGCCAGCACAACGCAAGCAGTTGGAAGGTGACGATAGCGATGAAGATTTCGATAAATTCTAGTCCTACTGAAATCAAAAAGTGGTATGACGCTTGGAAAGCTGAACAAATTGAAAAAGGTCATATATTACTTGAATCATCTGCAACTGTATTAACAACCTGGTATGCAAAAAAAGCGTTAACTGGCGAAATTGTTGTATGTGAAAAAGTCAAGTTAGCGTGTATAAGACATTTAAATGACTTAGAACGACAAGGCACAGATGACTTTCCTTTTATCTTTAACGAAGAGAAAGCACATAGACCCATTAGATACATCGAGAAGTTTTGTAAACCATCAAAAGGTGACTATAACCAATTAGTGATACAACCATGGCAGCATTTCGAAATCGGTTCTTTGTACGGTTGGGTTCATCGAGATACTGGCTATAGAAGATTTAGAGAAGGCCTTGTATTTGTCGCACGTAAAAATGGTAAAACAACTGTAATATCCGGATTATCAGACTATGCTGTGTGTAAAGATGGTGAACCAGGAGCACGTGTTTATATTTTAGCGAATACTAAACAGCAAGCTGGTGAACTTTTTGACGAAGCGAGAGCAATGGTCCAAGCGTCCCCAGCACTAAAAAAGAATCTTCGGGAAAATCAAAAAGGTATCTTTCACGATAAATCAAAAAGCAAAATAGAATCTAGAGCATCTGATTCCAAAAAATTAGATGGTTTAAATACACACCTTGGTATTTTCGATGAAATACACGAATTTAAGGATTTTAAATTAATAAATGTAATTAAACGTTCTTGGTCTGCTCGTAAACAACCAATGGTCCTTTATATCACAACTGCAGGTTATGAGTTAGACGGTCCACTAGTTGAATATTACGAGATTGGTTCTGATGTTATACAAGGTACTAATCGACAAGACCGTAAATTTTATTTGTTAT
This sequence comes from Lysinibacillus sp. UGB7, assembly GCF_049058285.1. NCBI lineage: Bacteria > Bacillati > Bacillota > Bacilli > Caryophanales > Bacillaceae > Lysinibacillus > Lysinibacillus sp. UGB7. Next base: position 30,124 of record NZ_JBMGUV010000046.1, on the reverse strand, counting down.
TTGAATTGGATCATGAAGATGAAATAGAAAATCCTGAGATGTGGATTAAAGCTAATCCTAATATTGGCGTTTCACTCGATTTACCTCAGTTAGTTGAAGATTTTAATTCAGATAAGGATACACCTGCAGAACTCGCTGACTGGATAACAAAACAATTTAATATTTTTTCGAAGACAGATGGCCAATCATTTATTTCTTATAAAGTCCTTAAACGAAATAAAAAAGAAATTGATATAGACACTCTAAAAGGTAAGGAGTGTGTAGGTGGTTTTGACTTATCGTCAACAGAAGATTTCACGAGCGCTTGCATAGAATTCCCCCTTTATGAAACAGGCGAAGTATTTGTTTTATCTCATTCATGGGTAACAATGAAAAAAGCCAAAGAAGACAGCGAAAAAATACCTTATTTTGAAATGGAGAAAGAGGGTCTTCTTACAATTTGTAAAGAAGGTGATTATATTGACTATCAGTTAGTATTTGATTGGTTTGTAAAGCAAGGTGAATTGTATAACATCAAAAAAATCACATATGACAGAGCTAACGCATTTAGATTGGTAAAAGCGTTAGAAAATCATGGCTTTAACATGGAAGTAACGATACAAGGACCTATTACGTTAAGCCCTGCACTTAAAGATTTAAAGGAATTATTTTTAGATGGAAAAGTTATTTTTAATAACAATGTTCTACTACGTTGGTATATCAATAACGTGAAAATAAAAGTTGATGACAAAAATAACTGGATGGCGTCTAAACAAGGTAAATACAGAAAAATTGATGGCTTTGCAGCAATGCTAAATGCTCATACAGAGGTAATGAAAGATTTGTTTGAAGTGAAGGGTGACGGAAACATCACATTCATCTCAATTAATGATTTATAGAGAGAGGTGAGAAAATGAAACTATGGCAACGCACTAAGAGAGCTGCTTACATGGCTTATGCAGGATGGCAGGGCGCAACGTGGGATTTTAATAATTGGTTTGGGCGAACCTTTTGGGGAATCGATAACAGCCAGCTAGCGACCAATGAGACGATATTTAGCGTTATTAGTCGTCTATCTAACACATTATCAGCTTTACCCATAAAGTTACATCAAAATTATGATGTCATTCAAAATGATGTATCAGACGTACTCATTAATGAGCCGAACCAAAATATGAGTTCATTTGATTTGATTAATGCACTCGAAGTAAGTCGTAATGAAACAGGCAATGGTTATGCGGTTATCTTGCGTGACATTAGGATGAGACCATCCGAAATTTTACCCTTAGATCCATCTTGCGTTACTGAATTTATTAATCACGATGACGGCTCATTGTGGTACGAAGTCCGTGGTCAATCAAAAAACATGTATGTTCACAATAGTGACATGCTACATGTTAAACATATTCGAGGACCTTCACGTTGGCGAGGTTTATCACCATTAAAGGTGTTGGCAAACACAATTAAATACGACAAGGCAGTTCAAGAGTTTTCCCTTTCTGAGATGGAAAAGAAAGAATCATTTATCTTAAAATATGAGGCTAATGTTGATAAAGAAAAACGTGATCTAATTATGGGTGATTTTAAAAAGTTTTATCAAGAAAATGGCGGTATCTTGTTCCAAGAACCTGGTGTCGAATTGACTGAACTTAAAAAACAATACTTTGCATCGGACACGTTAGCTTCAGAGCGGATAACTCGCTCACGTGTAGCTAACGTTTTTAATGTTCCTGTCTCCTTTTTAAATGATACTGAGGGCGGTACATTAGCATCAAATGAACAACAGATGATTCAGTTTGTTAATATGACGCTCTTGCCAATTGTATCGCAGTACGAACATGAATATAATCGTAAATTACTTACAAAAGCAGACAGAGAGCAAGGAATGAAATTTAAAATTAATTTAGGTGGATTGCTTCGGGGTGATACAACAGCACGTACAAATTTCTATCACATGATGTTGCGAGATGGAGCCATGAGCCGTGACGAGGTAAGAAGATTGGAAGACATTCCACCACGTGGAGGACTGGCCAATGAACTTTGGATATCGGGTGATATGTACCCTCTAGATTTACCCATCAGCGAAAGAAAGTCATCTACTACATCGTCAACTGTGGAGGGAGGTGAGAAAAGTGGCTAAAAAACAATTGCAAAAGTTCTTTCAAATGAAGGCGTCTACTGATGGGAAATCGGCTGACGTTTTTATTTATGGAGAAATAACGAAATATGCATGGGAAGAGTACGGAGAGGTATCGTCGGTAACTTTCAAAAATGAACTTGATAAGTTAGGCGATGTTGAAACTATTCATCTTTACATTAATAGTGATGGCGGCAGTGTATTTGAAGGTGTAACTATCTACAATATGTTGAAACGTCACCAAGCTCGAATTATTGTTCATGTTGATGCATTAGCGGCATCTATTGCATCAGTAATCGCAATGGCTGGTGATGAAATTCGAATGCCATCAAACTCTATGCTGATGGTGCATAACGCTTGGACTTATGCTGTCGGAAACGCCGAAAAATTACGTAAAGCTGCAGATGATTTAGATCGTATTAATCAATCAGCCATGATTGCCTACCATGACAAAGCAGGTGACAAGTTAGATGATGCAACACTAAAAGAACTTTTAGATAATGAAACTTGGCTTTCTGCTGAAAAAGCGTTTGAACATGGTCTTTGTGATGTTGTAGAAGAGGCAAATGAAATGGTTGCCAGTGTAAGTGAGGAAGCTAAGAAGAGGTATAGTAATATTCCTCAGCAATTACTTCAACAACCTTCAAATCGAACAGTAATGACAGCAGAAGAAAAAGCGTCACGCGAAAAATTATTAGCTGAATCAACAGCTAGTTTAGCATATTTAACAGCATTAGATATTTAATAAAACTATTAGGAGGTTTTCAACATATGAAAACATACGGAAATCAAGCAATGAAAATGTTAATGGAATTGGATCTTCAAATGTTTGCAGATAATACGTTATACGAATTAAAAATGGCTATGCAAACAATTGGTCAACAATATAAAAAATCAGAAGAAGCATATGTAGCGGTATTGAAGGATACAACATCGACAGCTGAGCAAATACAAGCTGCTCAAAAGACGAAGGACGAATTAAAAATGCGCTTTGATGGCATCAAGCAACAACATGATGCTCTTGAAGAAGAGCAAGCAGAAAAGTTTAAACAACAGCAAAATAAACTTGGCAGCAATGATCCAAAACAAAAATTAATTGCTGCAAAAGCTTCATTGGTTCGTTCTACGATGCGGAGCAAACCTATTGATAACGATGTTCGTGCAGCACTTGGCGATGATTCAGCCTCTGGCGGAGGCAAATTCTTGCCTAAAACCGTTTCGCAAGATGTCATTCTAGCACCGTTAGCTAAAAATCCATTACGTGGTCATTCGGCAGTAACGCAAATTACAAATTTAGAATTACCACGATTATCATTCACTTTAGATGATGACGATTTTATCGCGGATATGGCCACAGCAAAAGAATTAAAAGCAAAAGGTGATACAGTAGCATTCACACGTAACAAATTCAAAGTATTTGCAGGTGTTTCTGAGACTGTAATCAATGGTTCTGATGCTGATTTAGTTGGCCATGTTGAAAATGCACTTAAATCTGGTGTAGCTGCAAAAGAAAAGAAAGTCGCATTTACGACGACACCAAAAACTGGCGAGGAGCATATGAGCTTCTATTCTGCAGAAAACGGCATTGTAAAAGTAACTGGCACAGATACGTATACTGCTATTCGAAAATCGATTGCCGATTTACATGAAGATTATCGTGAAAATGCGCAAATTGTTATGTCATACGCTGACTACTCTGAAATCATTGAGAAATTAGCGAATGGTAATGCCACACTGTACACAGCTCAACCAGAGCAAGTATTAGGTAAACCAGTTATCTTTGCAGACGCTGCTACAAAACCAATCGTAGGGGATTTATCTTATTCTCACTTTAACTACGATATTGGTGAGACGTTTGAGCGTGACAAGGATATTAAAACAGGTATCGAGCAATTTGTTGTTACAGCTTACTTTGACCACCGCATCAAATTAGCTTCTGCATTCCGTATTGCCGATGTAGTTCCTGGTCCTTAATATGGCTAGGAATTTTTAATTTAGTGAAAGAAGGTGAACTGAATGAGCAAGTACAAAGTAATTAATCGATTTCAAGACAAAAGTCATGAAGGCCATATTTATGAGGTTGGCGATGCCTATCCAACTGACGGTAAAAAACTAATCAAGACACGTGCAGAATCTTTAACAAACATCCATAAAGAATATGGTGTTGCCTTTTTAGAAGCTGTTGATGTACCTGTAGCACCGAAAAAAACAGTGACTAAGCTTACATCTAAAAAGGTTGAATCAACGGGTCCTGAAAAGAGTGATGAATAATGCCCACATTACTTGAGGAACTAAAAGAATATTTACGAATCGATGGGGATGATGAAAATCAATCCCTATCTATGTTTATTCAAAGTGCTCAATCTTATTTAGAAAATGCAGGTGTAAAACAGCCAAATGATTATTATTTAACGGTCAAAGACAAAGATGTTTTTGTACTACATCGTTTATCCGTTTTGATGCTCTCTACACACTTTTATGAGAATCGTATAGCTATAACGCCATCCACAATAAAAACAGCTCAACAAACGATACCATATGGACTGAAATCTATTATATTGCAATTGAAGTGGGTGGACCCTGATGAACTATCAGTACAACAATAATGCAGCTCGTTTAAGTAAGCGTGTGACGTTTTATAATCCACCGGGTGTTATCGGTGAAGATGGTTGGCCATCACAAGATTGGACATTTTATAAAAAGCTATGGGCTGAAATTAAAACGCAAAAAGGTTATAAAGCATTTAACTCCGATGCAATACAATGGCAAGGTAAACGTTTAGTGGGCATTCGCTATCGAAACGATATTCACGCTGCCATGCGTTTAGAAATAGTGGGTGTAATGTATGAAATCGAATCGCTTGTGAATGATGATGAGCGCAATCAATGGATTACGATTATTGCAAAAGAGGTGACTTAATGGATGTACAATTTACAGGGTTAGATGGAATCTTGGCTAATTTAGCTAGGTTGCCATTAGAAGAAAACGAGGAAAATTTAGTTGTTACAAAAGGTGCTAAGATTACGCAAAAAGCAATTATAGAAGAAGCTCCCATTGGTACAGAGCGCAGAAATAAAGCCGGTAAAGTTATTTATAAACCGGGAACCTTGAAAAAAAACATAAAAATTAAGCGGGCCGTTGACGGTGTAGCCATCATACACACCTCGAAAGGTTATCATGGACACTTAGTTGAATTTGGTCGTTCAGCAGGTTCTACAATGACCAAAAAGAATGGTAAAACACAGAAAGTCACTTGGGGTAGCACTACAGCAAACCCATTCTTTACTCGCGGTTTCGAATCTAGTGAAAATGAAGCAAAGCAAGTTATGGCGAATGAAATCAGAAGGATTAAAAACTTATGATTGATATTATTTTAAACATTAAAACTACATTACAACCTTTGAATGTTCCTGTATCTTTTCAAGAACTACCAATCAATGTAACGGTGCCGGATCAATATATTACGTTTTTAGAAATTGATACGAACCCAGCGCTCGAAGCTGCTGATGTAGAGCTAGAAACTAAAAGGCTGGTTCAGATCAATGTTTGGTCGAAAACGAATTACCATAAGATTGTGGAGGACATCAAACGATTGATGGAATCAGCAGGGTATGAACGAACATTCGAACACGATGCACCAAAACAAGAAGGCGATTCACACTTTAACAAAGTGTTGAGATTCGTCTTTTTTGATGAATATTAAATCTTAGGAGGTCATGCAAATGGCAGCTACAACTATAAATGAAAAACCACAAAAAATTAGTTTAAAACGACTCCATTACGCACTTATGATGGATGAGCAAGCTGAGACTCATGGCGATGTCAAAACATTAACTATGCCTATTTCTTTAACGCTAACACCTAACTTTTCGGAAGCACATATGGATGCAGGGGATCGTGTGGTAGACCAAGAGGCACAGCTCGACTCCATTACCATTGCGGGTGAAACAGCCGACTTACCAACGGAAGTTTTAGTAGATTGGTATGGACATAATATGTCGGCAGAGGGCGGGATCATTACAAATTCTAACGATACGCCGAATGCCATTGCGCTTGGATTTGAATCAGGTTCTAAATTAGTATGGCTTTACAAGGTAAAACTAAAGCCAGGTGAAGAATCCAATGCTACGCGTAAAAAAGGCGAAACAAATTATAAAGTGTATCCGTTTAGTGGCGAAGCATTACCATTAATTGATGGCAATATCAAACATACTGTAGATACACGTGATACAGGTGTTACAGCGACAGAAAAGACATTCTTTGCAGCCGTTGCAAAACCAAGTAAAGAACCTGTAATACCTACACCTTAATCTGAGAAGTCCTTTCGAGGGCTTCTTTTCTTTTGATAAATAAATGAATTAATGAAAAGGATGGATGAAAAATGCAATATAAATTACGAATTAATGGTGAAGAGAAAACTTTTACAAATGACTTTGTGAAGGCACGTGTATTCCGTAACGCTTTGAAAATGAATGAAAAAATGAGTAATGAAGGCGACAAAGTTTCTGTAGAAACATTTGATGAAATGATTGGTTTTGTTGTAAGTGTTTTTGACAATCAATTCACTGTGGATGACGTATGGGATGGCTCAGAGGCAGGAGACTTTCAAAATGAAATTATGCGAGTATTTCATAGCGTGCTTAATATTGGCGGACTCGAAACGAAGTCTTCCACAGATGATGAGGGAAAGTTAAAGGATTAACTCCTTATCAAAGTATTAAAAAGTTCTATCGTAGTCTATTAAAAGAAGGCTACAAATTACACGAAATTGATGAAATGGATATTCATTTTTGGTTCGAATTAGCAGACGAGTTTGAAGATGCAGACGAATATGAAGAAATTGAAGAAGTCACAGCCGACGAAATTTCGTGGTTGTGATTTTTTATTTTGCCAGCAAAGGCGGTGAGAATATATGGCAAGTATCGGAAGTTTAGAAGTCAGTCTTAGTCTGAACGCAGCCAGTTTCAATGGCACAGTTGCCCAAGTGGATAGAAATTTAAAAGCGATGGGCAGTGAATTACAGGCACTAAGAGCTAAAGGCACCGATTACGAAAAATCTATTAATGGTTTATCACAAAAGCAAAATATTTTAGCGCGGTCATTTGATGCAGCAACGATAAAACTACAAGAACAACGTAGGCGTTATGATGAGCTTGTAGCGTCAGGAGATGCAACAGAAGCGCAAATAGAGCGACAAGCTAACGCTGTGAACAGAGCACAAGCTGAATATAACCGTTTGGAACGTCAACTTGGAGATGTAACAGAGCAATTACGTGTCCAGTCCTCGCAATGGACACAAGCAGGTCAAAGATTACAAGAGGTCGGTAATAAATTACAGTCTGTAGGGAACAACCTTAAATCAATCGGAAAAGATTTATCGATGAAGCTTACAGCGCCTATCTTGGCACTCGGAGCTGGTGCATTTAAAGCAGCTGTTGATTTTGAATCAGCTTTTGCTGGCGTAAGAAAAACTGTCGATACCTCCGAAGAAGGATTCAAAAAGCTAGAACAAGGCATACGAGATATGGCCAAAGAACTCCCGGCAAGTGCGTCTGATATAGCAGCTGTTGCTGAATCAGCAGGGCAATTAGGAATTGCTGAAGATAAGATTTTATCTTTCTCTCGTACAATTATTGATTTAGGCGAATCCACTAACATGACTCGTGAACAGGCTGCTACAGAATTTGCACGTTTTGCAAATATCGTTGGTATGAGTCAGGATAATTTTGACCGTTTAGGATCTTCAATCGTTGGCCTTGGTAACTCAATGGCAACAACTGAAGCTGAAATTATGAGCATGGGCATGAGGCTTGCTGCACAAGGCGCACAAGTGGGAATGTCAGAAGCGCAAATTATGGCATTAGCAGGTACTATGTCGTCACTTGGTATACAAGCTGAAATGGGCGGTACTGCCATGACAACAATTCTTAAAAAGATGCAATCAGCTGCCATGGATGGTGGAGCAGCTTTAGGCACATGGGCAGAAGTGGCTCAAATGTCTAGCGGCGAATTTAAGAAACTCTATGATGCAAGTGCTATCGATGGATTAGATGCAGTGGTAAAAGGTCTAAAGACTATATCTTCGCGTGGAGAAAACTTGACCGAGGTTTTAAGGGATATGGGCATCAAAGGTATATACGAATCAGACGTAATGATGCGTATGGTTGGAGCTAGTGATTTATTATCATCAGCTGTCGAGACGTCAACTAGTGCATGGGAAGAAAACACAGCATTAACGAACGAAGCTGCTCAACGTTATGCAACAACAGCATCTCAATTAGCAATGCTGAAGAATAAGGTTATTGATATTGGGATAACTTTAGGAAACATATTAATTCCGATGGTCATGCGTTTACTAGAATTAATCCAACCTTGGATTGAAAAATTTGCGAGCCTAAGTGAAGGTACTCAAAAATTAATTGTAATTATTGCCGGTATAGCTGCAGCCATTGGTCCAATTATTGTTGTTATAGGAACCCTTATTTCTAGTCTAGGAACTATCGTTTCCGCGATGGGATCGTTAGCATTAAGTTTAGGTGTTGCTGGCGGTGCAACTTCAGCATTTGGTGCTGCTCTAGCTGTCGTTACTGGACCAATCGGATTAACTGTAGCCGCGGTTGCAGCACTAGGCGTTGGGGCGGTAATTGTAGCGAAAGAAGTAAGTAAAGCATCACTAGAAGTAAAATCGTTTAAGAATAACGTTTCGGAATCAACAGCAAAAGCAGTAGGTAGTTTTTTAGGATTATCTGATAAAGCAACTGTAGCACTTAATCAACTAGCGTGGTCAGGTAAAGAAGTAACTAGTAAAATGGCCACGAAAATGATTGAAACATATAAACAAATGGGTGAGCAAGTTCTAACAGAGATGCAATCCGATCATGCAAAAGAACTTTCGGAGATGCAAAAACATTTTGCTAAGTCAGATGCGCTTACTAAAGAGCAGGAACAGGCAATCATAGAACGTGTTCAAGCTAGTCATAAAGCGAAAGAAACAATGACAGCAGAAGGAAATGCACGTATCGCTAAGATTTGGCGATTGGCTGCAGATGAACACCGTCAAATTACAGATGATGAATACCAAGAAATTTCAGCTATTCAAGAAAACATGAAGAATACAGCAATTAAATATATGTCTGAAAGTGAAGTAGAACAAAAGGTAATTCTTGAAAATCTCAAAAATGAAGCTTCAAAGATTACAACAGAGCAAGCTGCAGAAGTTGTGAGAAACTCGCTTAAACAAAAAGAAGGTGTCGTTAAGGAAGCCGAAAAGCAATATAACGAGATGTATAAGTGGGCAATTAGACAACGAGATGAAACGGGCGCTATGTCTGCAGAAGAGGCTCAAGCAGTTATTGATGATGCTGAACGTAAACGGGATGAAACCGTTAAAAGTGCAAAGGACATGCATACAAAAGTTGTAACTGAGGCACAAAAACAAGCAGAAGAACACGTGAATAAAGTTGATTGGGAAACAGGCGAGATTCTTTCAAAATGGGGAGTGTTCAAAGCCAAACATGCGGGTATCTGGAATGCAGTGGAATCACAGATTTCGAACATAACTGATTCCATCAAAGAAATATCTACTAAGGCTTATGATTTTATCAAGTCTAAAATAGGTGATGCGCTAAAAGAAGTTGTTACTTTTTCCAAAGAACAACTAGATAAACTGAAAGAGTTCTGGAATGAAAATGGAAAGGCAATTATCGGGATTGTTCAGTTATATTTTGGTCAAATAAAAGCAAACATTGAAGCAGTAATGAAGATCATCAAAGGTATATTCGAAGTAGTCTGGCCAATGATTGCTAGTGTTTTTAAAATTGCTTGGAACACGATTAAATTAACAGTAGGCAATACCTTAGATTTAATCTTAGGAGTCATCCAGGCTGTGATGAAAGTAATCCAGGGCGATTGGAAAGGTGCCTGGGAAACCATCATGCAAACTGCAGTAGACATCATGGATAATGTAACGGAATATTTCCGAAATGTTAATTTAATACAGATTGGCAAAGACATTATCCAAGGTTTAATTGATGGTATTGGAAGCATGGTCGAAGGTGTTAAAACAAGTGCATCTTATATGATGGATCAAATCAAAGAGAAATTCGGTGAAAAATTCGAAGAATTAAAAACGTCTATTATTGATTGGTTTACATCGATACCAGGTGTAATTGAATCAAAACTGTCCGAATGGGGTACAGCCATTTCTAACTGGTTTACAAGCCTATCTGCAAACACAGCTGCAAAGTTGGATGAGTGGTGGATAGCCATTTCCGATTGGTTTTCTAGTGTTCCTGAAAAAATATTTGCTAAGTTATCTGAATGGGGTCTAGCAATCCTTGAATGGTCAAATCAACAAAACGAAGAGAACAAGCGACAATTTGGCGAGTGGGGGGACGCTATAGCTGAATGGTTTTCAAGCATCCCTGAAAAAATCACCTCTAAATTAAGTGATTGGGGAACAGCTATTAAGGACTGGTTTACATCAATACCAGATGTTATACAAGAAAAGTTCAACGAATGGCTAACTACCATTACTACTTGGTTTTCAGACACAACCCAAGAAATTACCTCTAGATTAAGTGATTGGGGTACAACGATTGGCAGTTGGTTTGGTGAAATGCCATCTAGTATCGGTGAATGGATATCGGAATGGTGGGATAAAATGGCCACTTGGTTCAGTGAAATTCCTGAAAAAATCACTACTAAGTTCGAGGAATGGTGGGAGGCCATCAAAAATTGGTTTACTAGCGTACCTGATAAGCCTGAAATCAAAAACATGGGTAAAAACATGATTGATAAGGTAGCAGAAGGTAATAAAGAAAAGAAACCAGAGCTACTAGACAAGTTAGGTAAAATCCTTGTGGATGTTGCATTAGGTGTTTTTGCTGTGGCGGGTGTAGCGTTGTTGGCTGCAGGCCGTGAAATAATAAAACGACTTATCGATGGTATTCAAGAAGCTAAAAAATCACTCGAAACAAAAGTGAAAGAAATAAAAGATACTATTATAAACAAAATCAAAGAAACTAACCTACTACAAGTCGGAAGAGATATTGTGTCAGGGCTTATTAAAGGTATAGGTGAAAAGGTAAAAGATGTAGGAAAAAAAGCTGTAGAACTTGGACAAACAGTTATCACAAACGTGTCAAACGTGCTCCAACGACGTTCTCCCTCACGTGTCATGATTGCGATTGGTAAAGATGTTGTAAAAGGGTTTGTCATCGGTCTATCTGATGTAACTGAAATAAGGAAGTCATCAGAGGAATTAGCGGAAGCCGCAATACCAAATTTTACGGAACGTCTAGATATTACGAAAGAGGCAATGCAAAAAGCACAACAAATCGTGAGTAGTTCGGCAAAAGCTGATGCAGCAGAAATAGAAAAACTTCAAAAAGAAGCTGAGGCTAAGAGAGTAGATATTTCTAAAAAATCTACAGATAAAATTTCATCGATAAAAAGTGCTGCCAATAAAAAGCGTAAATCACTTACATCTGAACAACAAGCTCAAATTAAAAAATCGGAAGAACAATCCGTAAAAGATCGCGAAAAAATAACAAAACAGTATGCTGATAAGATTGCAAAAATCGAAGCCAAATCAGCAGATGCAAAGTTTAAAAGCCTGAAAGAATATGTAGAGGCTCAAAAAGCTGCAGGCGAAATGACAGCCAAACAAGAAGCTGAATTTTGGCGATATAGTGCAACAGCATTTAAAGACGGTACCAAAGAAAAAACGAATGCGTTAAAAGCATATAATAAAGCTCATTCTGACATGTTGAAATCTCAATTTGATAACGAGAAAAAGTATGTGGAACAACGTAAAAAGTTTGATACTTTGTCGCAGGCCGAAGAACTGGAAATATACGAAAAGTATGTGAAACAGTATAAAGAAGGCTCAGACGAACGGATGTATTATGAAGAAAAAGTGTATGAAACCAAAAAAGCAATTAGCGAAAAAATTAAATCCATCAATAACGATTATCTAAAACAAACCCAAGACATTAATAAAAAGTTAATCGATGAAGAACAGAAGTTAAATGATACCTATAAAAATACATTAGAAAGTCGATACAACACTATTAAAGGCTACTTCGGCTTATTTGATGAAGTGAAACTAAATGATCCTGTTGATTCTGTTAGCTTAACAAAAAATTTAAGTGATCAAGTAAATGCGTTATCGCAATGGCGAATCGAATTATCCAAACTTGAAATTAAAGGACTTTCAAAAGCTATTATTGATGAACTAGAAGCAATGGGACCAAGTGCTATGGCTCAATTAGAAGCCTTAAATCGTATGACTGATACAGAGCTAACTCAGTACAAGGAATTGTACGAAAAGAAAATGCATATCGCTCGTGAAGCAGCTGTAAAAGAACTAGAGCCATTAGACAAAGAAACTAAAACTAACATCCAAAAGCTTCGACAAACAGCCAATGATGAGTTGAACACGCTGAACAAGGAATGGCAAAGTGAAATCAATAAAATTTTACTTGGTACTGATCAAAGATTAGGTTCGATGAAAAACATGGGAAAAAGCGCTGTTCAAGGTTTGATTGATGGCATGAAAGGGATGCAAGGCTCCTTGCAAAAAACAGCAAACGACATTGCTGAAACTGTTTCAAAGACTATTAAAAACGCATTAGATTTCAAAGGTGTTAACGAGATGGCAACAAATGCAGGAAACGCTACTGAAAAAATGGTTAACAATACAAGCTCAAATTCGTCTGCAGAATCCGAAATAAAGAAAATTGAAAAAATCAAAAAAGAAAAAATGAATCCAGCATTAATAGTTGTTCAATCCGTTTTAGATAGTCGTGTGATTGGTGAATCAGTTGTTGATACAGTGAGTGGAAAACAATATAACAATGCCAGTATTGATGCTTTAACAAGGGGGATGAGTGGTATATGAAAATGATTTTAAATGATGGCCGTGAATTATTTATGAGCGATTATAGTTTGAAATTATTAAAATACTATATCCCCTCGGTTTCTTTAGAACACCAAACATCTATTGTGGATGGCAGGGACGGATCTATCTTCTCGAATACACGTTTTAGTGGCCGTACCATTACAGTCAAGTTTATGTATAAAGCGTTTGATTATCATGATTTTAAGTTGTTTGTTGCCGATATAAATGCGCTATTTGCACGTAAGGAATACTTTTATATTATCTTCGAGGCTGAACCAGGTAAGCGTTGGAAAGTACGTCTAGCTGAAAGCTATTCTCCAAATGAGTTGTTACGTAAAGTTGGGGAGTTAGAAATTAAATTTATATGTGAAAATCTCTACGCAGAATCCGTCGCCACTACAAACGATTTAAAAGAATGGGATATTGATAAGTGGCAATGGGGCATGGGCATTGATTGGGACGATGACCTATTTTACGCATTTAGCAGCGATAACTTTACAGTTAAAAATTACGGTAATGTCGCTATCGATCCCCGGCAACATGAACTTGAAATAATATTAATAGGTTCATTCAGCAATAGTGTCACAATAACAAATCGTACAACAGGTGAAACTTATCAATTTAACGGATCATTAAATGGTAATACAGATACACTCCTGATAAAAGACATCCGAACATTTAAAAATGGAACATCTGTTTTTAAACAAACAAACAAAAAATTTCTCAGCTTGGCAGTTGGGGAAAATAGTTTTCAGATTACAGGCGGTACTGTTTACAGTATCGTTTTTAATTTTAGATTTTTATATATGTAAAGAAGGTGAAGGAATGACGATCAGTTTACACTCGACACAATCACCAGTGAGTCGTGCAGAACGTAACAAAATCAACGAAAACTGGAATCGCATTATTAAAGGTTTAACGAATCTGCAGATACAAATCAATATTCTGGCAGGCGGTGAAGTAGATGAACTGTTAGAGAGGTTAAATCAGGCTGTAAATGCTGCAAATATTGCCGTACAACAGGCTATTGCAGCTAACGATGCAGCTACACAAGATGCAATTAATGCAAATAACACAGCCTTACAAACGGCTCTACAAACCGTGTCTGTTACATTAGCAGACTTAAATGTGGCAATAGCTAATGCAAACACTGCTACAGCAAGTGCAAATGATGCTGCTAACAACACAAATCAAGCTATTCAAAATGCTAAGAATGCCACACAGGATGCACTTAATGCGGTTACTACAATGCAGAACTTTGTTAATCAGTTAAGCCCAAAATCCGAATACAACAATGAGGTTCAATATTCTACCAATAACATTGTAACGTTAAAAGGTAGTAGCTTTATTGCGTTAAAAAACACCAAAGGAAATGCACCTCCTACTCCTCCATTAGTCGTTAATGCACATTGGCAATTGCTTGCTGAAAAAGGAGGAAAAGGTGATAGAGGTGACAAGGGCGAGAGAGGAACTGATGGTAAAGATGGTACAGGGGTAAATATTATCGGTGAGTTATTGAGTGAGAGCGATTTACCGACTACTGGATCACCTGGTGACGCCTACATGATTCATGGTGATCTTTATGTATGGCAGGACAACTCGAATACTTGGAAGAATGTTGGTCCGATTCAAGGTCCGCAAGGTAAATCAGCATACGACCTAGCTGTAGAGAATGGGTTCGAAGGAACGATGGAAGAATGGGTTGAATCCTTAAAAGGTATTCAAGGACCTCAAGGACCAGAAGGACCACAGGGACCGCCAGCTGATTTAACAGAAGTTACTGCACAGTTGGCTGAAGTTAAAACTAAAGTTGATAACTCGTGGCAAAAAGGTGCCTATAATGATATGGATATTATGAACCTAAAAGCCATGTCAGTCTCTAAGGCATTCTATATTGGAAGCGATAATTGGAAAAGCACTACAAGTGTTGAAATTTTGGATTTCACCATGCCGCTAGATAATTTTTCAGGCATTATAAAGGTAACATACGCAACATCGGGCGTTGCTACATTGTCAGCAGGTGGTGCAGAGGTTATTTATAACATCGGAAAATATGGGTCTGGCATCCAATATAGTAATATGGTCATACTTTCAATGTCGCCTAAATTCGCAGAGTTCTATAAATTGAGAGAAGCTGTTATTTATGAAAAATCTGTAACTGTAGGTTTAATAAAGGCCCCATCAGCAAGCAATGCATTGTCAGTGAAAATAGAGATTCTCGGGACATATTCTGAGATTTTCGATGCTCTAAACTCTACAGGTGCTTCATTGTATGATACAGGAGAGCCTACTTACGGTGGCTATCCTTGGACGCCACAGACGTCCTCGTTTGTAACGAAAACAGGTAATAACATTTTGGCAGGCGGATTAACAATGGGTGGTAACTTGTCTATTACTAAAGGTGTTCCAGTGTTTGAAATGAGTGTTCCAGGTTCTGTCTCTTCTTCTAGTGCCTCTATACAGTTGAACGCAAGCTCTACTGTAGACTACGGGTTAGAGTTCCGAAAAGATAACAAGATATACAGCTTTATTATGAACCATAAGGATGTAAGGTTTATGGGTCATGATGATGCATGGTTCTCTATACAGGATTTAAAGCAATCTGCCAGTGATGTAAAAACAAATGTAGCTGCGGCGATCACTGACATGAAAGTACCAACAAGTCCAACAGCTACAGGCGCACAGATGGCAGCTAATATTCGAAAGATACAGTCATCTAAAAGTGCTACAGGACGCGTTAGTCCAAACGGTTCTACAACTGTAACTGTTAGAGGTCTAGCTTTCAGACCTAAGACCATATCACTTAAAATGGTAGGTGTTAGCTACACATCTAATGGGTTTGCATCTTACGTTCCTAAGGCTCTTACTAGTAACACATGGGAAGACACTAAGGTGTTTATTAACACAGCCGGTTCTACTGGATTAGACAGTGCTACCACTGTATATGATGATGGGTTTACAATGCAAATTCATAATACGGGTACTTATGAAGAGTACGGGTATTATGTAACGGGATAAGGAGGGCTTAGGATGAAGAAGTTTATAGGAGCTCGCATTATAGCTAACACTTCGGGAGAACTTATAGCCATACTTCATGACATATCAGGAGAGGTTTTAGACCGTCCTGACACAACAGAAATTTTTGCTATAGACCTTCCATTCGGATTTCTTGATGATAAAAAAATTATGGGAGTAAATCCTGAAACTAAGGAATTAATATATGAGGAAATTTTCAAACCTTTAACTCCTGAAGAACAGAAGATTAAAGAATTAGAAGACGAATTGTTATTAAAAGCAGATGAAGAAAATGGAGGGATTTTATAATGGAAAAAGTTAATCAAATAGTAGTACGTATAGCTTCAGAACGAATCATTAACGGAGGTTTAAATCCAAAAACAGAGAAAACTTATGTTATTGATGATATTACTAATCAAGAGTACAGACAATCTGTTGAGGATTATATCTTAACAACTACAGAAGGCGTATAACAGTTCCATATTGTTCAGTAAGCGCTACTCCAATTGAGTAGCGTATTTTTATTAAATTTGAATACCAGGAAGGAGCTTTATAATGGACGAAATAGTATTAAATGAATTAAAAGAAGTAAAAGAATTGCTCCAGTTTGTTATGAGTAGCCAAGAGCAGAATGAAAATCGCATTATTCAAATGTTATCAAATATAGAGGGACGCCTATATTCTATTGAGGAGGGTATAACCTGGATAAAAAATGGCGGTAATTATCTTGGTGATGCAAAAGGACCTGCGGGTGTACCAGGATTATAAAAACAACTCTGAAATTTCGAGTATGGATCCTACGTTCCATATTGTTCAGTAACGTCACTCTTTATTGATTGGCGTATTTTTATTATAAAGAAGGTGATAGAACTTGCTCATTGTCACAAATGGTTCACTAACAGAACCACTTTTGGAAACAAACTACGAGAAATTTGAAGAGTTGAACGGTGCTTTGCGCATCTCGTTTAGCTCTTTTTTACATGAAAAGAATCCAGGACATACATTGTTAGACTTTGAAACGATTATTGAAGACGAAGATGGCCACGAATATATTGTTAAAGATTTTAGCGGCGACACATTCACGAAAAAGGCAGTAGCTGTCCACAGTTATTTTTCATTAGCAGATGAATTTAGATATGGTATTCATGGCGGGACAAGGACTTTGGACGATTTTATGTCATTTGTCCTTGGTGGTACTGGTTGGACTTTTATTAATATGGATGTCACTGGTTATCAATTACTCCCGAACTTTGGTGAAGCAAATCCTATTGTCTTGATAGAGCATCTTTGCTCCGTGTTTGAATGCGAGCGCCAAATTTTGCCCAATAAGGTTATACGATTCGCCAAAATAACTGGTGTAGACAATGACCTACAATTCCGTTATCGACATAACATCGAGACGTTATCTTATAGTATTCCTACTGCTGGATTAAAAACTCAAATTAGGGGCTATGGGGCTGAGGGCATTGATATTACTTATACGTCGCCGTTAGCAAGTTCACCAAGAATCGGGATACGCATTGCTGATCCAATCCATGACGAGAACATAGAAACTGTTGAGGAAATGTCAACGCGATTAGCTAAGGAGTTACCTGCAGCACCTGAGACGAGTATCAAAGTCAAGGTCACAACAATAGATGGAAATGTGGGAGATATGGTTTGGCTCATTCATGAAGGCTTACAGCTGGAATATCAAACACGTATTTTAAGTAAAAAGACAAAGCGTGATTATAGTGAATCTGAGGTGGATGTAGGAAATACACAGGCTAAAACAATTGTGGATGCACTACTAAATCAACGAGCAACTATTAATGCCAACGACAAGCGTTATCGTTCAAAGTTTGAACAGACAGACGACAGGATTGACTTAGAGGTTGAAGAAATAGGCGTATCGATTGCAGCTATCAATATACGTGCTGATAGCATCACGCAAAGCGTAACAGATTTAAATAATAATTTAAGTAGTCGTATTACTCAAACTGCAACAGAAATACGAAGCGAAGTATCAGCTCAAGTAACTACGATTAATAATGATATTCGAACCGTCCGAAATGACGTTTCCGTTGTCTCTCAAACTGCTTCACAAATACAGTCAACAGTGACTAGCCAGCAAACGCAAATCAGTGGTTTAGGCACACGTGTAAGTAACGCTGAAAGTAGCATTACGCAACAAGCTCATCAAATTGAGTCAAAAGTGAGCTTAACAGATTTTACGGGTAATACAGTTGTGTCGAAGATTAATCAAACGGCAACCACTATTAGCATACAAGCTTCTAAGATTAATCTTGTAGGTGCAGTAACCGTCTTGTCGAATATTACAGGTAATTTAGGAACTATAACATCTGGAAACATCAATATCCAACAAGATATTAGGTTAGGTAACAACTTATATTTACAAGGCAGTGGCGGAAACCGTATTAATTTCTGGGATGGGTCCAATATTACTGCATGGAACGGGAACGTAGAAATTTCTGCGTTAGATTCACTTATTTTAGCTTCCAACGATATGAATTTTCACGGCAACTTAAATTTTGAAAACGCGGGGATTGTAAATGGCCTTGCTAGAGGACACACGCCTGGTATTGGAATCGCTTATAGTTCTGGTGCTAGGCGTTTGTATGTACGTATCAATGGTTCAGATGTAGGTTATATAAATTTAACATAATTAAAGGAGAATGATAAATATGAATTACCAAGTAAAATTAAATGATGGTCAAGTAATTAATATGGCAGGTGCGGAAATCAACGTGACTGAACTAACTACCTCTTTAAATGACCAACGATTATCGTTTGTAAATTTCGGTGGGGCTATTGTAAATAAACATTTAATTATGAGTATTGTTCCTACCGAAGAGCATTCAGAAACGCAAGCATAAGCTTAGCGTTATTTTTATTGTCTAAAACGCTATCGAAATAAAAAAGAGGCTTGATATACAAGCCTCTCATTCCTAAAACAAGAACGAGTGTTCCTGTCCGATACCTATTATTACATATCGGGAGGAAAAAAGAAATGAAAATTTGCGAAAACACGATTTACAATATGGATTGCCTGGAAGGTATGAAGTATATACCTGATAAATCAGTTGATTTAATTTTGTCAGATCTCCCTTACGGAACTACAAATTGCAAGTGGGATTCCATCATTCCATTTGAGTTATTGTGGGAACAGTACGAGAGAATAATCAAAGACAACGGAGCAATTGTATTAACAGCAAGCCAGCCCTTTACAAGTAAGTTGGTAGCATCAAATTTTAAGCTATTCCGATATGAGTGGATTTGGAAGAAAGGTAATCATGTAACAGGGTTCCCGAATGCTAATAGGATGCCTATGAAAAATCATGAGAATGTATGTATTTTCTACAAAAAGTTACCGACGTACAATCCGCAAGGCGTTCAACAAATTAAGCCTGTTCTAGTCAAAAATTCTCCTAATATGAAAGTCTTAGGGAAGAATAATGATACATTGACAAAACCACATATCGTTAAGAAAAAGAATTTCCCTAAATCTGTTGTTGATTTTCCTCGCGACAGCGGTACTTTTCATCCTACGCAAAAACCAATAGCGTTATTTGAATACCTTGTACGCACGTATACAAATGAAGGTGATACGGTGTTGGATAATTGTATGGGTGGATTTACTACTGCAGTGGCATGTGATAACACAGGGCGTAATTGGATTGGTTTTGAATTAGAATTAGAATACTGTCTAAAAGGACAAAAAAGAATTAATGAAAATCGAAAAAAATTAAATCTGCAGCACGTAGAGATTATAAAAAGTTAAAGGTCACACCAGTGATAAAGGTGTGACTTTTAAAATGCAAGAAAAAAGGAGTGCGTAATATGGGAGGCATGAATTTGGAGTATTTAGAAGTAGCACATTTATATTTATTTGGTGGCGTTAAATTTCTACACTTATTGTTATTATTAATGGGACTAGACATTATTACTGGAGTCTTTAAAGCAATTAAAAATGATAATTTATGGAGTCGAAAAAGTTTATTTGGCTATGCACGTAAGTTGTTGATTTTAATTGTAATTGTTACTGCAAATATTATCGATCAAGTACTGTCGTTAGCTGGAACGCTAACATTTGCGACAGTACTTTTTTATATTGCCAATGAAGCTCTAAGCATCACGGAAAATATGGCACAGCTAGGGGTTTTAGTACCGCAACAATTAGCTGAAAAGTTAAAAGTTATTGAAAATCAACCAGATGAACGCTTTGCAAATGAAGTACTGAACGAATTGGCAGGAAAAAATGTTGATAAAGAATTGAAATCAAAAGAGGACGTGAAAAAGAAATGACAAGCGTAACTACTACATGCAGAGACTTAGCCGAGCTTTTGCCAGTTGCACAAACAGCCTGTAGATTGCTATTTCAGGAGTGTTACAAGGCGGGCATTAAGAACATCTTCATTACAGAAACATATCGGTCACAAGAACGCCAAAAGTATCTATATGCTCAGGGGCGCACTAGACCAGGGCAGATTGTTACTTGGACGCTAAACAGTAATCATAAAACACGATTAGCATGGGATATTGCTGTTGGCCCTCCACAATCTTTATATGATGTGACTACGTTAAATCGAGTGGGAGCTATAGCCAAGAAGATAGGCATCGAGTGGGGAGGTACTTGGACTAATGCTATTGACCGACCACATTTCGAGGTTAAATCATCTTGGAAGATGCCTAAAGGCTACAAGTTAGAAGGACAAATAAAAGTGCCTACTAATAGCAAAGGACAAGTACAACTAATTGTGGAAGACAAAAAGGAGGAAATTAAAGTGACAAATTGGAATCCAGGTTCACCAGCTATGAAAACTGAGACAGAAAACTTTATTGCAAAGGCTGTTAAGGATGGGATTATTCAGGAATCTCATTTGAAGGATTTACAGAATGGTACAATGACAAGCGATAGATTATTAGGTTTGTATATTACGATTCAGCAACGTATAAATAATAAAAAATAGTCAAAATCAGTACAGTACTTGTTAAATTTAATCATAAAAATACTAAAGCCCAGGACTCAATTAATTTTGAGCCTGGGCTTTTTTTATTTCCACAAATTGTGAGTGGTGCTTTCAATTTATACCTAGTTTAATGCATGGATTCCAATTAGCATCCAATTAGGTATAATGGAAGAAGAGGAGGGTTATTGATGAAAAAAATATTAACGTCGATTATTACATTAATTTTAGTCGTTGCATTTGCTTTACCAGAAGTATCAGCAAAAGATTCGCAAGTGTTTGAGGATGTTCCTGCGACACATCCTAACTTTAATGATATAAATTATTTGGTAGAACAAGGAGTGTTAGAGAAAGAAAGTGTGTATAGACCAACGGACTTGATAACAAGGGAAGAAGCGATTGTAATGATCGCTAAAGCTATAGGACTTGATGGCACTCTGAGAGAAACAAAATTTGAGGATGTGCCTAAGAGTAATGTAAACAGCGGATATATTCAGTCTGCTGCGGAGGCTGGCATTATTTACGGGGTAAATGTTTCTACTCTTAAACCTAATAGTAACTTAACTAGATTACAAATGTCTCTGATGTTAGTTCGAGCTTTTAAACTGCCTTTAGAGGAAAAGGTTCCAGAGGGTACAAAACTTTTTAAAGATGTCTCATGGAGTTGGCCAGATTCAAATATAGTTCAAAGTGTTGCAAACTCTGGTATTACGACTGGTTACTCTGATGGAACATTCAAACCGTATAACTCATTAACACGAGGACACATGGCAGCATTCTTAACTCGTGCAATGAAATACGTTGAAAATAATAGTTAACAATATCTAAATAAAGTATTAATGACCAGGTAATCACAAAAATTTGTGAGCCTGGTCTTTTTTTTGTTCATTCATCATATGGTCTGAATTTTTTTCGAAGCGATTCAAGTTCATCCTTTTTCTCTAATAGCATGCTTTTTAAAAATATTTTCGGTTGTTCTTTGGCAGCTACTAACTTTCCGTCTTTTACTAATTGACCGAGTCGAGCTTTCGATATACCTAGCACCTCAGCGGCTTCAGCTGCAGACAATAATTCCTCATTTAAAAATGTCAGTAGTTCTTCGGTTGTTGTGAATTTATATACCATATAATCACCTTTTCTTTTGGGACATGAACAATATCAGCCTTGTGATGTGAATCAAAACTGTGATTCCGTAAAGCACTAATAATACATAATCAAATGTTGAAAGACTTTGGAAATCGACATATGTGAGTATTATAGCTGTACTAGCGATTAATAAAGCAATGTTTGTATAGCCAAATCGTTTAAGCAATTTTTTCATACATTTAAGTGGATGTGATATAATTTTAGTGAGAAGGAGGCGTCAACCTCCTTCACAGCTTATTTGCGACGTTTCTTCTTTGCGGGAGGGCGTCGCTTTTTCTTTGTTCCTTGCATCATGTCGTAAATGTCTTTTAAGCCTGATGTGAAAGCTTTAAATGCTGTTGCGACTAGTGCTACTGTTGCAAGGACTTTTTCTAAATCATCCACTCTTGTTCACCTCCTTTCTATAAATTAATTATACTACACCTATTTAAAAAAGTAAATAGGTTTTCTTAATTAATTTTACTTTTTTGGAATAAATAACACAAATCAAAAATACCTATTCTCTCCATTTCATGTCAATGAAATCACTAACAACATCTTTTATCCTTGATACTGGTGTACCTACTTCATCCACTACATGACTCAATAGTGATGCCCACGAGTAATAGGATTCGCCTACTCTATTTACATACCTTAAAATTTCCCTTAATTCTCGCATTTGTGACTCATTTAATTCCTCTTGAAGATATTGTTTTAAATACGTATTTACGAAACGTACCTGACTCATACTAATTTCTAATAGAACTGCAGCAGAACGAGATACAGAACAATCTAGCGCAAATGTTAACAATGCTAAAGAAGCATATTCACTTTGAGTAAATCTTGCTGAAACTCTGTCACTCGGCCCTTTAATACGTTTTTCAATAGTCTTATTAGTTTCATGCCCACGAAACATTGTATTACTAAATATTAAATCTCTCTTGAAATATTGGGACAAGTCTTCAATTGACTTGCGATCTTTGAGGACCAACATACAAAGTTCTGGACATATATCTTGGACTGGTATACCTGTAATGTAATTTAAACGATAAATGACATCTTTTAAACCTACTGAAATTATTGGCTTTACATCACGTTTTTTTTGATAACGACGCTCTCTTCTGCCCTTTTTTTCCACTCCCCCATCCCCCCAATAGCAATTTAAAATCAGGACAGTGACTTTTTGTCCCGAGTACATATTAAAATTTATGGTCAGAGATACTTGTCCTAGAACGTTTAAAAATTTTTATCAAGGGCCATACTTTTTGCAAGAGGTGAAAATGTATGAGTAATGAAAATAAGAAACTAAAAATTGTAGAAGGCGTGAAAAAACAATCTGAGAAATATGAATTCCCTACTATTCCAAAGAAGAAAAAGAAATCAAAAAAGGACCCAGAGAGATAAATAATCTCATGGTCCTTTTTTGATTTATAGTTTGTCATTGCTGCCTAATCTAGAAAGTCCAGAACATTAAGTTTAGTATTACTGATAGGGCACACCATAACAGTAATTTTTGATTCATATTTCTTCATGTACATAAATCCATCGTTTTATGTACATAAAAACCTTCTAACATAAAATCTACCTTCCCTACTCTCTAAAGTAGCACTATTTGTCTTTTTACTCGTCTACGATTATAATTATATAAAACGTATGATTATAGACAAAAAAGGGGCACTTTATGAGAATTATTGGATATGCACGTGTTAGCACTGACGATCAAAATTTGGATATGCAACAAATGGCCATCGAAAAGTATGCTGAAGACAAAAACTTAGAATTGATTATGTATATAGAAAAAATTTCCAGTCGCAATGATGAACGAGCGGAATTACAAAATGCGTTTAAGGCTGCTGCAGCTGGTGATTTATTCGTGGTGTTTAAATTAGACCGTTTAGCAAGAAGCACCAAGGAGCTATATCAACTGACAGACGAACTGAAAAAGAAAAATGTGGATTTTGTTAGTATCAATGATGCATTTGACACATCGACACCAACGGGTAGAGCTATGTTCGGTATGTTGGCCGTATTTGCCGAGTTTGAGAGAGATATTATTCAGCAACGAACAAAAGCAGGATTAGAGGCAGCAAGAAAGCGTGGTCGCATTGGTGGTCGCCCATCTGTAGATGAAAAAACAAAACGCCATATCATAACACTCTTCAAAGCTGGGGAGAGTGCAGTTGATATAGCGAAGGAGTTCAACATTGCCCGAAGCACTGTATATAAAATCCTAAATTCTAGTAAATGAGTTGTGGATAACTATTTTTTTACTAGTTTTAGTTGCAAAAGTTATCCACATAGTGGTAGTATTCAAATTAACAAACAACGAACGAAAAAATTGCATAAAAAAAAAGCCGAGCTTCACAGCGAGTTAAAGGGACTGGAATCCCTAAAAAACGCTCCACTCGACTTTATAACCATGTG
This sequence comes from Lysinibacillus sp. UGB7, assembly GCF_049058285.1. Classification (NCBI taxonomy): domain Bacteria; kingdom Bacillati; phylum Bacillota; class Bacilli; order Caryophanales; family Bacillaceae; genus Lysinibacillus; species Lysinibacillus sp. UGB7. The sequence goes on along the minus strand of NZ_JBMGUV010000046.1, from coordinate 5,574 downwards.
TTGACCCACATCGGTTTGATACGCTTATATTATATAATATTTGGGATAATTGCAACCATTTTGACGCAATTAATTTATATTGATTATAAATTTTAGGTCCTGAACATTAAAAAGCATCTATCATACCTTTGCACGTGGTATGATAGATGCTTTTTTCGTTTCCAAAAGGAGCGAATATCAATGACACTTCCAGCAACTCTAAATACATATCAGCTACTACAACCATTCAGCAATAAAGAGCAATTAAATGCCAACACAATTGCTATCCGCAATCAATTTAACTCTTTACTTACACCAGCAGCAAAAAAAATTCTAGACTTTATCCATACCCATGCATGCAAATATTTTGGAGTATGCTATATGTCCAAAAGCAAGATTGCTAAGCAGCTAGAATTACACAGGTCTACAGTCATTCGTGCATGCGAGCAATTAGAGTCACTGGGTATCATCGTGCAATATGAGACAAAACGCGTAAACGGTGATAAAAGACAGTCTACAAATGCCATTGTATTCTTACATCAACTTGCTGCTAAAGAGGCATTCATTGAGAATGCGACACCGGAATGCGACACCATAGATACTCTTTTAGAGACTCCTAATATTTTAAATAATACAGATGACACAGAAGAGCCTTCTAAAGTTCAAAATGAAAAATCGCTTTTAAAAGAAGGACTAAAAGCAAAATTACCTGAAACATTAAACCAAGTTTTATCGCCATTTTTTGATGCTAAAGAGATGTATGATCTTGTAGGAACTATTTATAAGGCAAAGGCTTCTGTAGATAAAGAAATTAAAATTGAGGACCACACAAGTGTCTATTATACAAACATACTCTCAGTCATTAATGCTTGGGGACGTGGGAAAGCAAAATCACTTCATGCAGTTATGTATAGAGCTATCAAAAATGTCACTCGTACTATTTGGGTAAAAGAGAGAGCTGGAAAATATTTCGGTATTTAATTCAAAATGAAGTCATATCCACTTCATTTTATGAATATATACTTAAAACGAAGTCGTTTTTAATTCAAAATGAAAGCAAAATGACTTCATTTTAGCTGTACATTTTCTTTTGAGTAGTATATAATTTCATTATGAAAGCAAAATGACTTCATTCGGGAGGAATAAAGATGATATTAAAGTACAGAGTAGGTAATGATGTAGGTAACTCATCTACGAAGCCAATCATTAGACTAATGGACGAAAATGCTCAACCAAAGGCAATGAAACAAAAAACACTTATTTCACCAAATGTAACAATACCCTCAGTAACAGAAGATAATCTTGAAACATCTATAAACAACTTACCAAACAATATAATTGCTCACATTAACAGCAAAGCAATAAAACGCCCTGGTACATTTGCTATTGGTGAAAAGGCTACATCAGTAGGAAGAGTTAAACGCAACATGAATATTACTGTTGGAGACAAACATAAAAACGATATACCTATCGTTATGGCATTAGGCATAATTGCCACTAAAGCTGTTCAAGATTATTACAAGCTAAAAAATGAATTACCTACAGATTTAAACGTTTCTGTTGAGTATTCGACTGCTCTACCTGCAAGAGAATATGACCCAGCAGTTGCACAGATTTTTGAGAAGAGATTCCTTGAAGAAACACATATAGTCGATATATATGTCAACGCTAAACCTGTTACTGTTCGTATAACTTTTGGCAAAGTAAAAGTTACACAAGAGGGTGTACCAGCAGTATATGCCCTAATAGAGGGTGGGCATAAACTTCTAACGGAATATCATAGCGAATATGGTAAGGACATCTCCAACAAAGATTTTAAAAACAGAAAATTGCTTTTAGTTGATATAGGTGATGGTACAACCGAATTTATTTATGTTGTAAATGGAAAGCCTGTAAATGATCTATGTGATGGTAAACGCTTCGGTGTGGGGCATGCTGCAGATGTAGCTAAAAAGCTTTTTGATGAAGAAGTACAAGTTGATATTTCTATGACACGCCAACAATTTATGCAAGTTGTGTTTGACGAAGAACATCATTTCCATGACAAAGCAAATAGTGTTATGGATGATGCTAAAATCGAACAAGGTGAAATGATTTTAGAACAGGTAACAGATATGTTCTTAAACACACTGGCTGGTAATGTGGATGATATTGTGGTGTTCGGTGGTGGCTCTGCTGCTTTTAGAGAGAGCATGTATCAAGAACTAAAGGATTTTACGGATTCTGTGAATGCTCGTACACTTTGGGTACCAAAAGAAATGGCTCCATCATTAAATGCAATTGGTTTGGACATTCTCAATGAAAAAGTGTTTTTTAAAGGGGTTGTAGCAGGTAATGGAGAATAGGAAGTTAGTTTCTTGGCGTTTAGAAAAATTAGAAAAGAATCAGCAGGCTACTATTAATGCATGGCTGGATGCTCAACCAAACATACAGTTATCAATTACAAACGTTGTACAACATATGATTGATCGATTTGGTATTACAGATATTATGAATTATGATGTGCAAAAGGCACTCTATACAAATCCAGATGCGACATTAACTGAAAAGCTAGTAAAAAAAGATATTAAAACTGTTGAATCCGAGGAAGAAATTATTCCCCCTTCAATAAAAGAGGATGTAAAACCTACTGCTGGTAATAATACTGATCTATACGATGACTTATCAGGAAATCTTTAGATTAGAGAATAAATAAAAAACAAGCCACTCAAATGAGCAGCTTATACTACGGTCTTATCAAAGACATAAATAGTATAAGCTGCTTTTTTACAAAAATAAATAAGATATTGCGTAGGAGAGTGAACCAAAATGAGAGTAAAATTATTCGAATTTCATATTAATGATTTTGAAGAAGTGTATGCAGTAATTGATGATGAGAAACAACGAATACACATATCTTCTGTACATTATCAGTACAGTATTAATTTAGATTTAACAAGTGATCTGATTGTACAACTTGAACAGCAAACAAAGTATGGAGAATTGAATTTTAATGAATCAGTTAGACAGGTTGTTAGAAAAATCATTGATGAATTGAAGGTTTAAAAAGAGATCCATAAGAAAGATATTATGAGGGGAATGTAACGCATGTTTAAACTAGAGTGAATAAAAAAAGAAGGACTAGCACATGAGCTAGTCCTTTTTAATTGCAAACGTTTGAAATTAATTAAAGTACATTTCCGTAATAAATAATTTTACCACATAATTTTAAGTTATTTAATGATTCTTTGGGTATTGAGATGTTTTTAAATCTATTATCTGTAGATTCAGATGCAAACATAAAATGATCCTCAAGGGTATTAGGTAAGAATCTTTTCAAAGAATATTCACCATTGTAATTAAATATAACTATATCGTTTTCTTTATATTGATCTAATTCCAAAGGTTTTGCTATTACTACACTTCCATCTGTAATAATTTTATTCATCGACTCACCATTTACAACCATAGCAAATAAATTTTTACAACTTCTATGCTTACCTAAAAACCTTTGGGGAATGTTTATATATTCAACTTCCTCTTCCATTACACCCTCTATTTCAGATAAAGCACCAGCTGCTACTGTTCCGTATAAAGGCAGAGATGAACTTGGTGAATTTATAGCCTTTTTCTTAGGCAGATACAGATTAGCTTTTGCATCAAAAAATACTTGTGGGTTCACATTATATTGATTCATCAGTCGTACAATGGCTTCTTTAGGAAGTTCGCGACGCCCTTTGATGTAATTATTAAAAGCAGCTTTTTTCAAGCCTATACTTTCAGCAAACTTGTCTTGTTCTAAACCACTTCTTTTTACTATCTCTTCTAATACTTTCTCTACATTAATATCCATTTTATCTCACCTCCTCCGAATAATAATATATCATTTAATTTACAATATGTAAACAATTTCACTTTAATTCGTTGACAGTGCACAAAATGTGTATTATAGTTTGAGATAACTAGAAGGAGGTGACATTTTTCTATGACAAATACTCAAAAAACAGTAGAATTCCCTGAATTAAGAGGCCTGTTAGCTTCAAAAGGTCTAACACAAAAAGATCTTTGTAACTTACTGTTTGAAAAGAAAGGACTAAAAATCTCAACATCAGCACTTTCTTTGAAATTGAAAGGTGAAAGAGCTTTTAAACGGAATGAAATGCAACTTATTTCCGAAGTACTAGAAGAAAGTCCAGTGTATCTTTTTTTTAATAACGAGTATACGAAACGTGTACCTGAACGTATTGCATTGTAATTATAATAAATAACAATACACAACGGTACACAAAATGTGTATTGGAGAGGTAGGTGACGTTATTGCCAAATTTACAAGAGGGAGAATGCCGTCGATTGCGAAGTGCAATTGGCGCGCGTATCAATCAGCTAACAGCAAATAAACAAGCACAGAGTCAGTTATTTAGGGCAATCTATTCTGCAATTAAGGAGCGTTATAACGTTGAGTCTTACTCAAAACTACCATCTAGCAAACTACAAGATGCGTTACGTTTTGTAGCGCAATGGAGAGGGTGAATATCCCATGTTTACAACAGGAAATGCAACAGTAGATGCGATGGGGCACATGCATTTGGAAGGCAATGTAATACCACACACATGGTATCAAAATTTAACTTTTGAAAATGGTAAACCGGATTTAAACAGCATCATTATATTAGCGGAAATAATCTATTGGCACCGCCCTACTTATGTCAAAGACGAAGTAACTGGGCAACTCTTGGGTATTAAGAAAAAGTTCAAGGCAGACCTGCTACAGCGAAATTATGAAAGCTTTGCTAATCAGTTTAACTTGAGTAAAAAGCAGGTAAAAGAGGCATTCGACCGGATAGAAGAAATCGGGGTAGTTAAAAGAGAATTTCGCACTGTCGGCACAGGCCCTAACACATTGTATAACGTAATGTTTATCAGTTTAGACGTAGGACTATTAGAGGGTATTACCTTCGAAGTGGGGAGGGTGTTACCGCAGAAGTCACCACCCTCTAACCTTCAAAGTGGGGAGGGTGGTGACGTAGAAGTGGGGACAAATACAGAGATTACTACAAAGATTACTACAGCTATAAATAATAATGATGATAATAAGGCCACTGCATACGCAAAGGACAATCCAAAACCTAAACCGCCGAACGCATTTCAGTTCTATGAGCAAAACGGATTTGGTGGCATTACATCTCATGTCGCTAATAAAATCAGCAATTGGATTGATGATCTAACAGATGAACTTGTGGTTCACGCAATGAAGTTATCGGTAGAAAACAATGTGCTTCGTTGGAATTACGTTGAAACGATTTTAAAAGACTGGAGCAACAAGAAGTTTACAACAATCGCAGATGTTGAAGCTGACAGACTACGGTTTGAAGCACAAAAGCAACAAAGGAAGAATCCTTCTAACCGTGCTCAACCACAAAGACGTGTTGAAGTCGTACCAGATTGGTTTAGTAAGCGCAATGAAGCATCTAGCGCTACTCAAGCATTACAAGTTGCAGAACCATCAGGACAAGCTACTGATTTCGAAGCAGAACGTCAAAAGGTGTTAGCAAAAATGAATGTAAAACCAGAATAACTAATCGAAAGCTGGAGGCGATGGAATGATTGTTTGGATCG
>NZ_JBMGUV010000045.1:0-37782 GCF_049058285.1 Lysinibacillus sp. UGB7 | reverse complement strand
TTTTACATTCATGGCAGGGGACTACTTATCTTGGGTCACCTGAACGATGGCTGGCACCACCCGAGCGTTCGCATGAGATACCAGAGCGAAAGTTGGCTTAACCTGAGCGTTCGCAGGGGTTACCCGAGGAGAAACCCAGATATGTTAGTGATTATATTTCTACAGGGATTATTGTGAGTTTAAAACACTGCAGTTGTAAACATTGTAGATATCCAGTATACTTTTTTCGGTATAGAAGAATTGAAATGATAGAGAAAAAGGATGAGTATAGATGACGTTTGAAGAGGTATTACCACGTTTAAAAGCGGGCGAAAAAGTAATTCGTGATGGTTGGGGCGGTGCTGAGTTGTATGTGAAGCTTGTTGGGCCAAGCGAACATAATGGCGAGAATTTGAATCCCTATTTTTTAATTAATGTACGTGGCGAGGGTTACACAATGTTCACACCAACTGTATGCGATTTGTTAGCGGAAGATTGGATAATTGTAGGTTAATCGTTAGCGAAGTCATCTCAATAGTTAGTTGAGGTGGCTTCTTTCTGTTTCGTAAGCGTAGGCTAACGTGCTAGTTTTTGTTTACTGTATCCCGCAGTAACGATCAGTAAGCCGCCGACCATGAGGAAGAGGTTGGCGAACAACTGCCCGTAACAGCCCGATTGGTTCAACTACCAATCAGTGGAGATGAAGACCCCCAATGGTTGGAGTTTCACTGTATCCCGCAGTAACGGTCAGTAAGCCGCCCACCATGAGGAAGAGGTTGGCGAACAACTGCACGTAACAGCCCGATTGGTTCAACTACCAATCAGTGGAGATGAAGCCCTCCTGCTGATTGGAGTTTCACTGTATCCCGCAGTAACGGTCAGTAAGCCGCCCACCATGAGGAAGAGGTTGGCGAACAACTGCACGTAACAGCCCGATTGGTTCAACTACCAATCAGTGGAGATGAAGAACCCTCACTGATTCGAGTTTCACTTTATAGATGAGGAGAGATGTTATGAAGTTTGAAGAATATGCAGGTAAGACAGTCTTTGTAACGGGCGCTGCCTCTGGTATCGGTCAGGCTCAAGCCATTGCATTTTTAGAGAATGGAGCGAATGTATTTGGCTTTGATTTGGATGAGCATGGGTTATTCAATTTACAACAACGATATCCCGAACGTTTTGCTTATAGGTCAGGTAGTGTCTGCAGTAAGGAAGACGTAGAGCAAGCGTGTGAACAAGCCGTTTCAACATATAAGCAAGTGGATATTTTATGTAATACTGCAGGCGTGTTAGATGGCTTCGCAAAAACACTCGATACGGATGAGGCGCTATGGGATAAAATTATGAATACCAATGTTAAAGGTACTTATTTTGTGACGAATACGCTATTACCACACATGTTAACGCGAAAATCAGGCATTATCGTAAATATGGCCTCTATTGCGGGGCTTGTTGCTGGCGGTGGAGGTGCAGCTTACACAGCCTCCAAACATGCGATTGTGGGCTATACAAAACAATTAGATTTAGATTATTGTCGTGAAGGGATTCGTGCCAATGCCATTGCACCTGGTGCCATCCAAACACCGATGAACAAAGCAGATTTTGAAGGGGATGGCGAAATGGCAAAATGGGTTGCCAATGAAACGCCTGCGGGTCGCTGGGCACAACCAAGCGAAGTGGCAAGTTTAACACTTTATTTGGCTAGTCAATCAGCTGATTATATGCATGGGGCCATCATACCGCTTGATGGCGGTTGGCTTACAAAATAACATTGTTCAATAGTAAATTCTTCTGTTATAATACGCAAGTAAGCAAAATTTAGCTTGCACTACGACACTTCAGATAGGGCGATAGGCTCTCTTCCTTTGGTCGTAGTTATGACTAAAATAGCGAATTAGCTATTTTACAAAGGAGAATAAAATTGAATAGTTCTATTTTAAAAGACTCATCCCGCACGTCTGTAAGTGAGCTTACAAAGACGGCACTTGTCGCGGCCCTTTATGTGGCTGTAACTGTTTTATTGTCAGTCATTAGTTTTGGGGCTGTACAGCTACGTTTGTCGGAAATGTTCAACTACCTGGCGTTATACAACAAGCGTTATGTAGTAGCAGTGACAATCGGCGTAATCTTGGCCAATTTTATGTCACCCACTTGGATTTTAGATGTACCCATCGGTGGGATTGCGACATTTCTTGTGTTACTTCTTTGCCGGAAAGTAACAAAAAATATATCAAATGATATAGTGAAAATGGTTGTGACCGCATTGATTTTTGCTTTATCAATGTTTACCGTTGCAGGTCAATTAACAATCCTCTATGATCTGCCGTTTTGGGCAACTTGGTTTACGGTTGGAGTTGGGGAGTTATTGTCCATGACTGTTGGTGGTGTGACGATTTATTTATTAAATAAAAAAATTGATTTATCGAAATAATATAAAGTACATTCGTAAGAGTGATAGTGTAAGACCGTAGTCAATCTCGAAATATATCGAGATTGACTACGGTATTTCTTTTTCTAGCTATAGTTTGATGTAGTTTTATTCAACCGTAACGGAAAGCTCTTTCACAAGAAGGGATGAGGAGCCGTACCCGTTTGGAAGGAAATAAAGTTCTGTGCTGGTTTCTTCAATATTTTGCATGAAATCAAAGAAGTTCCCAGCGATTGTCATCTGCTTAACAGGTGAGACGATTTTGCCGTCTTTGATATGGAACCCTGTTGCTGCAACAGAAAAGTCGCCAGAGATGGTATTGGTACCAGAGTGAAGACCGGATAAGTCTGTAATAAGGAGTCCTTCCGAAATGGAAGCTATTAAGTCAAGTTGTGTTCGCTTGCCAGGTGTAACATATAAATTTTGAGGTGCAATTGTTAACGTACTTTTGTAAGAACTCTTATGCGCATGTCCGCTAGTTTCGCCGCCTTCTAGTTTTGCTGTTTTTCGGTTATGAAGAAGCGTTTGCAAAATTCCATTTAAAATAATCGCTTGTTGTTTTGTCGCAACACCTTCCCCGTCAAAATTTGACCCAGTCAAAGCACATGGATGAAATGGGTCATTAAACAATGTGAAAGCATCGGAAGCCACTTTCTGTCCAACTTTACCTTTTAATAAAGATTGATTCTTTTGGGCATTTTCAGCTGAGAATATAGGCATAAAGGTTGCAAGTAAAGAAGCTGTTGCGTCGTTGCGCAAAATAATTGGATATTTACCAGAAGGGATAGATTTCTCCCCAAGATTAGCAAGTGCTTCCTCGGCTGCTTCTTGTGCAATTTCATCGACATCTAAAGCATAAAAATCACGTGTCATTTTCAAGTAGCCAGCAGTTTTCAATTCGTCATCATCTTTGACAACTGTTGAAATAAAGATAACTAAGCCATTCTCTTTTTGCGATAAAGACAGGTGCTTACTATTTACTAAAGACCGTTCAGTTGAAAACTCTTGCAGTAAACAGTAATCAAGCGTGACCACTCGTGGATCATACGACCGTATTTTATCTTCAATAGCTTGTAGTAGTGCGATTTTATCGGAAAATTCGATTTGCGCTAGTTCTTCACTGTAGAATTGGTGACGTGCATATTCGCTACTCCCTTCGAAAATATCGATGCCTTCATCCTCGTCAAGTATATCTGCATTTGCTTTGGCACTATCGATTAAAAATGGAATGGAGTCTTCATCAAGTTTTTCTGTATAGGAATAGCCCATTTTCCCGTTAAAAAGCCCTCGTAGACTAAGACCCCCATCTTCAGATGTTTCGTAGCTATCAATTTGTCCTTCATAAAGCTTACATGCAAATGATTTCTTTCGTTCAAAATAGACTTCCGCTTCTTTAAAATCAGCGTCTATCGCTTGTTGTAGCAGTTTGTCTTGGAATTCAGCGATTCTCATAAATTATTCCCCCTTTGTTCCACCAACTGTAATTTCACTAACACGAATCATCGGTTGACCGACATTCACTGGAAGACTGCCACTGACTGATCCACACATGCCTGCACCATGCGCAAGATTATTTCCGACACGATCAACTCGTTGTAATGTTTTTGCACCATTTCCAATAAGTGTTGCACCGCGTACAGGACAATCAATTTTACCATCTTTTACGGTATAGGCTTCCATGACCGCGAAGTTATAGTCACCAGTAGACGGATTTACTTGTCCGCCACCCATATATTTTGCATATATACCATATTCGGTTGCAGCAATAATTTCTTCTGGTGTGGATGTACCTGGTGCAATATATGTGTTAGTCATACGCGATGTTGGACTGAAACGGTAAGATTGGCGACGTGAAGAGCCAGTGGATGCAGTATTCATGCGACGGGCATTAAATTTATCAATTAGATAACCTTTCAAAATACCCTTGTCGATTAAGATGTTTTTTTGCGATTTTTCCCCTTCATCATCAATATTGAGAGAACCCCATTCATTAGGAAGAGTGCCATCATCAATATATGTAACAATATCGGGTGCCACTTTTTCACCAATTCGATTGGCGAAAACGGAATTGTTTTGTGCGACTGCTGTAGCTTCAAGCCCATGACCACAAGCTTCGTGGAAAATAACGCCCCCAAACTCATTATCAATGATGACGGGGAATTTGCCGCTTGGACATTCATCAGCATGAAGCATCGTGACTGCAATACGTGCTGCTTCTCCTGCATAGTGTTGAAGATCAAGGTTTTCAATAAACTCAAAACCAGCATGTGCACCAGGACCGTAGAACCCGGTTTGCATTTCGTTACCCTCGCAAGCAGTTGCCTGAATGGAGAGTCTACTATAAATACGTGTATCTTCAACAAATTTACCTTCCGAATTGGCAATTAAAATATGCTGTCCTTCATCTAAATAGCGAATACCAACCTGACTGATGCGTTCATCATAATTTCGCGCGATGTCATTTGTCTGGTGCATGATGGCAGCTTTTCTTGCATGTTCGACACTGTTTGGGATTTTTAAGATTTTGTGAATAGGGGTAATGAGTTCTTTTTGGAGCGGGTGAATGGTACCAGCAGCCCCCCCTTGGATAGCTAGTGCGGCTCTTTTTGCCGCTGCTAGTAGGCCTTCTTCAGAAATATCGTTTGTATAAGTATAAATGCTTTGGAGACCACAAAAAATACGAATGCCAATGCCGAAATCACGCCCAGAAATACTTTGCTCCATTTTGTTGTCCCGTAACATAAGTGAATTCACATACTTATCTTCAATGAATAATTCTGAAAAATCACCACCTGTAGTAAGAGCTGCTTCAAGTACATTTTCAATGACTGACTGTTTAATCATGTATCTTCCCCCTTTGCTTAATTATAGCGTACTTATTATAGATATTTACAGAATAATAGAAAGATTCCGCATTCTGGTTATTTAATTATAGGATGTTAGAGAAATATTTCATGAAAGAAGAGAGGATTTAAATCTCCATGATATTGCCATGTGCTTCAAGAAGTTCGGAAAAAGAACAAATAGAATATTATATATTTTAAGTTACTAAACAGGTAGTGAAGGATTCAGGTTTTGGGATGTTCGGAAATTTTTTAATGCAAAATATTGCAAAAACTAATACGATTAGTTAAAATGTGAATAACCTTAGTTTTAGAAGGAGAGTAAACAATGAAAATTACAAAGATGGATACAATTTATCAATTATCATTTATGCCAAGATTATTTCCTGTAAATTGTTATTTCGTAGAAGAAGAAAACGGGCTTACACTTATCGATGCTGCCCTACCATATAGTGCAAAAAGTATATTAAATGCGGCTAAGAATAGCGGAAAGCCGATTACAAAAATCATTATTACACACGCGCATAATGATCATATAGGGGCACTAGATACGTTAAAAGAATTATTGCCTAATTGTCAGGTGTACATTTCTTCTAGAGATGCGCTGCTATTGGAAGGAAACGCTATGTTGCTACCACATGAAAAAAACGTACCTATTCGTGGCGGTCTTCCGAAAAAAATTATAACCAAACCAGATGTATTACTAGAAGAAGGTGATTGTGTTGGTTCATTAGAAGTAATTGCTACTCCAGGTCATACACCGGGGTCTATCTCACTTTTCGATACACGTAATAGAAGCTTAATTGCTGGTGATGCACTCATAACTAGAGGGAAGCTGGTAGTATCGGGCATGATGAATCCGCTGTTCCCGTTTCCTGCTCTAGCTACGTGGGATAAAAACACAGCTCTAGAAAGTGCCAAAAAATTAAGTGAATATAAACCAAACTTACTCGCTGTTGGTCATGGAAAGATGTTACAGCAACCACAGCAACTTTTGGATAGGGCTATCGCACAAGCAGAAATAGCATTTTTACAATCGAAATAGGAAGTGAAAATAACATGGCTCGACGTATAAAATTAGATTTATCGATTATTTTACAACAGGCAACAGTGTTAGTAGATGAATATGGGGTAGACCAACTTTCAATCGGGTTATTAGCTGAAAAATTGACAGTGCGACCACCTTCTTTATATAACCATTTAGATAGTTTAGATGGATTAAAGCAAAAACTAGCTATTCAAGGACTAAAAAAGCTCAATGAAACCATGCTTCAATCTGCGGTGGGACGCTCAGGTGATGATGCCATCCGTGCAATTAGTCAAGCTTATATACAATTTGTAAGAATGCATCCGGGGCTTTATGATGCTAGCACGCGTTTTCCAGATGCAGACGATCTTGAGTTACAGCAAGCCCAGGAAGCTGTTGTGCAACTTGTAGTTCAAGTACTAGATGCCTATAAATTGCAAGAAGAAATGGCGATTCATATGGTTAGAGGATTACGAAGTATTTTACATGGATTCACTTCCATTGAACAGATGGGCGGATTTGGGATGCCACTTGATATTAATAAAAGTTTTTCAATCCTCATAAATACCTTTATTGAAGGCATTCATGCAGTTGGATCCAACGAAGAAGGCTAAGATTGTTTTGGTATGCGTTGTATTGAGTACTGACCTTACTGTTTAATGGGAGAAAGCGATGTTCACTGTCATGAAAGTAGCTACTGTTAATCTAGTTCTTTAAGTCATGACATAATTCTACTCATCTTTAGCCAAACTAATGGAAATGACATGGGAAGGTGAGTACATGCACAACGACTATAATGCAGGAGACATTGTCTATATTTTTTATCGGAATCCACATATTCAGGATGTAGCGAATATACAGGAAGCTGCGGTGGTAAATAGTCCAGATAATCCAAATGAATTAGCGCTTTTTCTGTTTGAAACGTATTATCCTTTAACGAATGATCTTGTGGTATTTGCAAGTGAAATGGATGCGGAACAGGCGTATCATCAGTATTTTCATTGATGGAGGGCCCACATGAAAAAACCATTTACACCCCAGCTTGTTTATTTTGAGCCAGATGCACTAGATTATCCGCTTGGTCAAGAGCTGAAAGAGAAATTCGACAACATGGGCGTGGAAATTCGCTATACGACTTCTCATAATCAGGTACGCAATCTGCCAGGTGACAATGATTTGCAAAAGTACCGGATTGCTAAGTCCACCCTTGTTATCGGCATTCGAAAAACGTTGAAGTTTGATACATCCAAACCTTCAGCGGAATATGCCATTCCCTTTGCGACAGGGTGCATGGGGCATTGTCATTATTGTTATTTGCAAACAACGATGGGGAGTAAGCCGTATATCCGCACGTATGTCAATGTAGATGAAATTCTTCAGGCAGCTGATCACTATATGGCTGAGCGAGCTCCTGAAATTACACGATTTGAAGCATCGTGTACGTCTGATATTGTGGGGATTGATCACTTAACACATACGTTGAAAAGGGCGATTGAGCATTTTGGTCAAAGTGAATTAGGCCAATTGCGCTTTGTGACAAAATTTCATCATGTGGACCATTTACTAGATGCCAAGCATAATGGCAAAACTAGATTTCGTTTTAGTGTCAATGCCGATTATGTCATCAACAACTTTGAGCCAGGCACCTCACCATTAGATAAACGTATAGAAGCTGCGGGAAAAGTAGCGAGGGCTGGTTATCCACTTGGTTTTATCGTAGCGCCCATTTATCTTCATGAAGGTTGGGAACAAGGCTATTATCATATGTTTGAGCGGCTGGATGCGGAATTACCGCAAGATGCACGGGATGATATCACGTTCGAATTTATTCAGCATCGATTTACAAAGCCTGCTAAAAGAGTGATTGAAAAAAACTACCCCATGACAAAGTTAGAGTTGGATGAGACTGTGCGAAGGTATAAGTGGGGCAAGTATGGGATTGGTAAATATATCTATCAAAAAGAGGAAGAAGCAGACATAAAAGAGCATCTTTACGGCTATATGAAAAAATTTTTTCCTAATGCGAAATTAGAATATTTTACTTGATGTGCTCACACTGTAGACAAACTCGGCAAAAAAATTGAGTTTGCCTACAGTCTTTTTAAGTAAAAATAATCAGGTCCGGAATAGGCCAATCGCTTTTCGCGGATGTACCAGCGAGCCTCTTCCTTCGCTACGCTTCTTAGCTAGTCGTTTTTTCGCAGGAGTCTCGCTGTCTTACAAAATGAACACGATCAATCACTAATCCCTTAGGTCAACTGCAGATACGCTCGAATGGCGAGAAACACAAACGGCGTAATTGCTCATAAGAGACACTGACTTTACTTGACCAACACACATTTTGAACGAAAAACCTCAGAAAAATCAAAAGGTCTCGGGAGTGCCCAGCATTTTTGAAACCTTTTGTCTTTAATCTGGTGATGTGCTTTTTCGCGGATTGCTGCTACAAGTACTGTATAATCCTATTGTCGATGGTAAGCCTAAATGGATAAGGTCAAAAAAGGGGAGATTACACTGTACTCATTTCAACCAAACTGTTGGTCAGAGCACGAGGAGCTTGAGGTTGTAATGCTTTGTGCGCCCTCTAAATTGGATGTGCCAGATTTAAAAACCGCAGAACATGTGCAATGGAGCGCTTCTGTACATCATGCAAAAGCAATGGAGAATTTCATGGAATTTAAAGGTGCTTTACAACATGCAGGGGTGAAGGTCATCGATTATTCAAAGGAACTAACAGCGGATGCACAGCAACTAAGTGATCAGCTCCTGAATCGGTATTTTGTTCGTGATTTAGCCTGTGTCTTTGGCAACATGATGTTACCGGGAGAAGCGGGCATTTCGATGAGACGCCCTGAGTATGTTCAAGCGCAAGCACTACTGGAAAATTGGTTTCCTAAAAGCTTTACACACATCAAAGACCCGCGAAAAGCATTGGAGTTTGGGGATGTACTGATTCTCAATAAAGACGCTGTGCTTATGAATATCGGTGTACGAACTACAATAGAAGGAGTGGAGCGTGTAAAGGAGAAAATCTTCGAAGCGGGTTTTGCTGAAATCGGCATTATTGATTTGCCTCGAAGCTCGGATACACTCCATTTAGATATGAACTGCAATGTGGCACATGATGATCTCGTCATGGCCAAGAGCTTTATGCGTTATTTTCCAATCCATGTATTGACGGCACAATCATCACGTTTTGATATGACAGCGACATTTCTCAAGCACCACGGCTTTGATGTCTATTGGCTTGACAAATATAATACGATTCCTGATATTAACTTTCTGAACCTTGATCCAGAAACACTATTGATTAGTAAGAAAGCAACCAAGCAATTATTTAAAAATCATCCAAAATTACAAAAGAAAAATATTATTGAAATTGAAGTGACGGAACTCGAAAAAGGCGGCGGCGGTATTCGCTGTATGACCCTACCATTATTGAGGAAGAAGTAATTCATCTTACAGGCATCGGAGTGATTCTAATGGCATCAAAAACAAGCAAAGGTCGTATGTCCTGGTGGCAACTGTCACTTCTCGGAGTGGGTTGCACATTAGGGACAGGCTTTTTTCTTGGGACAAGTATGGCTATCGAGAAAAGTGGTCCAGCAGTGTTAATCCCTTTTTTAGTAGCGGCAATTGGCACCTACCTCGTCTATGAAGCACTTGTGAAGATGTCTGTCGACAATCCGGATAAGGGATCTTTCCGTACTTATGCCAAACAAGCATTTGGCAAGTGGGCTGGATTTAGCAATGGATGGCTTTATTTGATGTCTGAAATGCTGATTATGGGAAGTCAGCTGATGGCATTAGGAATCTTTACACAGTTTTGGTTTCCGAGCCTGCCGTTATGGATTGCGACGTCCATTTATGCCGTACTTGGATTATTTGTCATTCTTACGGGTATGAAGGGTTTTGAAAATTTTCAAAATATCTTTGGTGTGCTGAAAACCGCTGCCATTGTCGTGTTTATTGTTGTAGCTGTCATGCTCGTGATAAAAGGGTTCAACAGTGAACCAAGACAACTAGATGCTTTCATGGAAAACTATCAGAGCTTCTTTTCAGAGGGTGTCAAAGGAATATGGCTTGGATTATTGTATGCATTTTATGCTTTTGGTGGAATCGAAGTGATGGGGCTATTAGTCATTGATTTAAAAGATCCCAAACAAGCGCCTAAAGCTGGAAAAGTGATGATTGTTGTACTAACTACGATTTATGTTATGGCGATTGCCTTTGCACTTACGCTTGTTCCTTGGGGAGCGTTTCATGTGGATGAAAGTCCGTTTATTACGGCACTTGAAAATTATCACATTCCATATGTAACGGACATCATTAATGGCATTTTAATCATTGCAGGTTTCTCCACAATGGTGGCTTCCTTGTATGCTGTACTGACAATCATAACGACCCTTGCAGAAGATCAAGATGCACCAGCTTGTCTAGCCAAAAAAGGGAGAATGAATGTCCCGTTTCCTGCGTTTCTCTTTATAACAGGTGGTTTACTCTTCGCCATTGTCATCGGGTTTTTAATACCGGAAAAGATCTTTGAATATTTCATAACAGCTGCCGGCCTGATGCTGATTTATAATTGGCTCTTTATTTTAGTGACGTATGCAAAGCTTATGGATTTAACGACAGTGCAACACATGAAAAATGGCATAGGTATGGTATTGATAGTGGTCACTGTATCCGGCACGTTAGGCGAGAAAACAAGCAGACTCGGGTTTTTTGTGAGTCTGCTTTTCATAGTCATTATCGGAATCGCAACCATGTTCAAGATGAAAAAATGGCGAAATCATCAGCGTACTTGATGACGGCTGTTACTCCCGCGGTGGAAACTTGAGTTCCTGTTGCATCTTAAAAAATGGACATGTAGCTGGACTACGTTCATCATCACTGATAAAATATTGTTTCCATTCGTGATTGTCTGCTTGCCCATACCATTTTAAATCGGGATGACCTGGAATGGCATCATAGGCATCAATGCGCTTGCGTATTAATTTTTTTAATTTGCGTCCGAAGACAGTCGAGTCGTTCATGTCCGCAAACACCCAGCGTGGCTGAAATGCCATGAACAGAGTGGGAAA
The DNA here is from genome assembly GCF_049058285.1 of Lysinibacillus sp. UGB7. Lineage (NCBI taxonomy): Bacteria > Bacillati > Bacillota > Bacilli > Caryophanales > Bacillaceae > Lysinibacillus > Lysinibacillus sp. UGB7. Next base: position 26,421 of record NZ_JBMGUV010000045.1, on the reverse strand, counting down.
GGAACGGCTTTTACGTAATTGATGAGCCGGCGTAGCACAAAATACAAAATAAGGCTCACCGTTAAAGCAAAATTCCCATTCATAATGGGATGGGTCTGACGGAATATCTGCTGGCCAATCCTTGTCATCAAATGTGGTTAATCTGTTTAAAACAGACCAAAACAATTGTCGATAATCCTCTACCTCATAGCCTTTAAGTAGCTCTTCAGGTGTTTCAAAAAAAATAGCCAGTGAGGTAAATCTCCCTGAGGTTCGCGCGCATAGATCGTACGCCTTTAAGCAATCTGCTAATTCTTTTGCGCTATGAACCTCTCGTGGATCTCCAACAAAACCATATCGCAGCTCATTCGATAAATAGCCCTTTCTTGCTGGGATACAAGGGAACGTGTTGGCGTCATCAGCAATCATGGCAGAGAAGGCTTTATAAGCGGTCTGCTGCCATATGGGGAGGGTTTCCGAATGTTTGTCTAACCAATGCTTTTCTAAAACTGCACCCACTTGAGTCTCCTCCTTCTATACATCCTTAGACTATTAATGAAGAACTTATTGGGTGACGACTCACACGTAATTATTAAAAAAATAACTACATATGCTTGCTTATGGAAATCTTGAGCACAACACTACGCTCTACATTGCTTGTTTAACGAATGATTCAGTGATGTTAAAATTACACTAAGATGGTAGTAAATGATTATTTCGGTTTTACTTATCGTATCATGAACAGGGTAGAAGAAGGAATAATAGAAGAATAAAAGTTCAGGGTTACTCACTGGTTTGACAAAGTAAATAGCGAGATTGCTTGAAAGGGTGAAGGTAAAATTGGCTCAATCGATTGTGAAAGTAACAAATCGTATGTTAAGCATCATGACAAGGGCAGAAAAGGAAGCGGAATTGTCAAAATATAAAATGTTACAACCGGTTCATTTACTGATTGCTTGTTTGGATGAAAAAGGCGGAGCACTTGGGGAAATTTCATTGAAGTGCACCTTAGAGGTAGCTTCTTTGAGGATTTTGGCAGATGAGCTGTGTAAGGATTCAAATCAAAATACCGCAAAATGTAACTTTTTCAATGTTCCAGTAACAGAAGAAGTGTTAACAGTCTTGGAAGTGGCTTTTCGATATATGAAGAGATATAAGCAAGTCTACATGAATGAAGGCCACTTACTCAAAGCATTAATGACGACTAACATGCTTGACCACCATTTTGTTTCAGAAGAAAACAAGAAATTACTATTAAGCCTTGGGGCGACCTCCAGAGATATGATTTCGCACCTTGGCAATTATACATTTCCACAAGTGAATTCGACCATAATTCGTAAAGTTAATCCGAACGATGCAAACGACCTTATTCATTTTGTGGAACATCAATTTTCAAAACAATGGTCAGAAACTATTAGAAATGCATTTTTGTTAGAAGAACCTTCTGTATATATAGCTTTCGATTGTAAAGGTGAAATAGTAGGGTTTGCTGCTTTTGATGTATTTGAAAATAGAAAATGTTATTTTGGTCCGATGGGTGTATCAGAATCTAATAGAGTTAAAGGAATCGGCTATTCTTTGCTGCATCATTGTTTAAAAGATATGCATGATATCGGCTATGAATATGCGATTATTGGAGGAGCAGGTCCGATAGAATTTTATGAAAAAGCGTGTAATGCAGTAGTAATACCTACAGCATAGTAAAGCCTGATAAAGTGAAACTTCAATCAGTGGGGGTTTTCTTCAGCCCCCACTGATTGTTAGTTGAACCAATCGGGCTTTTACGAACAGTTGATCGTCCACCTAGTTGACTCGTTCTCAACTTTCCACTTGATGTGGGCGTCTTACTGACCGTTAATTTTGGAAAAAGGTGATGAGTATTGATGATGAAAAAAGTTAATGCCGAGACAATTCCTCGGTCCATAAGCAACCTGCTATCTCTTGCGACCTCACATCATAAAGTTGAGCAAGAATATGAAAAATATGTAACTTCATCAAATCGAACATTATATAGTTTTGACATTGCAGGGGAAGTAGTGGGGTGTATCGGGATTGAACAAATAAGTTTAATTGCGTGCGAAATTAAACACATTGCAGTATTTGCCAATCGAAGAGGACATGGTATTGGCAGCAAAATGATACATTCTATTTCTGATAAATATTCACTGATTTCTGCAGAGACGGATCATGATGCCGTAGCATTCTATCGAAACTACGGTTTTACGATAACGAGTTTAGGAGAGAAGTATCCAGGTGTAGAACGATTTCTATGTGAATATAAAAAACCAATAATTATTACCTAGGAGGGTTGAGAATTTGAGAAAGACTGAAATTGTTCCTTGGACAAAAAATTGGGAAGAATCCTACAATCAAGAAGCGAAAATACTGAAAGAGATATTTCGCAATGAATTGCTTGAAATATTTCATATAGGTAGTACAGCAGTTCAATGCATTGGGTACGCAAAACCAATCATAGATATATTAATCGTAGTAAAAAAAATTGAAAATGTGGATGTATACGCTGATAAAATGCAATCAATAGGGTATGTCGCAAGAGCGGAAAACGGAATAGCTGGTAGAAGATACTTCCCTAAAGGCCTAGATAAAAGGACGCATCATGTACATATTTATCAACAGGGGCATGAGAATATTGAAAAGCATCTAAACTTTAAAGCATACTTATTCAATAACCCTGACATAGCAAAAGAATACGGTAATTTAAAAATTAAACTTGCCAATCAGTATCCGGAAGATACACATCTCTATCAGAAGGGCAAAGAAGATTTTGTCAATCAGCTTGTTGCTCAATCACTTAGATGAAAAAAAAGGAATTAACTAAAAATAATGTGGTTTTAAGAAATGTAGCAAATAACGGAGGACAAACAATGACGATTAGAAACTCAGCCAAGGCTATTATCATTAGTGGAGAAGGTAAAATATTATTAACAAAAAATCAGGATAATGAGGGGTATTTTTATCTTTTTCCTGGGGGAGGACAAGAACATGGCGAAACCATTCCACAGGCATTAGTAAGAGAATGTGTGGAAGAAATAGGACAGGAAGTAGCAATGGGTGAGCTACTTCATATTCGGGATTATATAGGAAAAAACCACGAGCATGCTTCCTTTGATTTTGATGTGCACCAAGTTGAGTATTATTTTCTGTGCAACCTAATTGATGACAGGGACCATACCAAAATACCAACAAATCCAGATAGCCATCAGGTTGGGGTAGAATGGTTACCTATTCATGATTTACTGCAATATCGGATCTATCCTAAAGAACTAAGAAAGTGCATAATACAGCATGTTAATAATCAAAAGTCTCCGATTTATTTAGGCGATGTAAATTAAGAAGCTGTTTTGTCATCAAGGCATCTGACCGTAAAAGTATTGTGAATTCGATACGATAGATCTGGATGTTTTGTATTGAGTGATATGTACGTAGTCAGTGGATTGGAACGGAAGGGGCAACGCTTCCGAATCCTATTGGCTACGAAAGCGTGAGTGGAACGTAGCGGGTAGAGCGGGACAGTTGAGTCCTGGACTGAGCAAAATGATGGAAGCGGCTTGGTTCCACCCGCAGTGAACATCAATGGTCTTATTCAACGATAACATAAAAGAATCCACTTTGATTTTTCAAAATGGATTCTTTTAATTTTTTTTAACGATAATTTTGAGGCATTGTGGTCTATTTTTGACGATTGAATACCTTACTTTGTAGTACATTTAATGCATGATGAATTTCCGCTAAATCTTCCTCCGAAACATTTTGCATAAGCTGTTGAAAACGTGCTTCAACACAGGCAAAAGCCTCATTCATCATATTTTCTCCATCATTCGTAAGACAAATATATTGTTTTCTGCGGTCCTCGGTATCAGTAATTTTTTGGATTAGATTTTTTTCTAGTAGTTTCTTGAGCTCACGGCTTGTATTAGGCAACGACATATGCTGGCAATCACTGATTTCAGTAGGCGTGACAGGCTGGCTTACTTTTATATATTCCAGAATTTTATATTGAACCGGCGTAACGGTGTCGATGTTAACGTTTTGTGTTAAATCATGTGTTACTTCATGAACGGCAGTTGTAAACGTGACAAATTGATTGAATAATGATTTCTTGTCCATAGTACTCACCTCTTATTGACAAGATAACAAATAACTTATCCTAAAACAATTATCATTTGACAACTAAATAAAAGGAGGGTATTATTTAGTTATCAAATGATAAGTAATGGAGGATGTTATGAAAACATTAATTATTTACACGTATCCCAATCATAAAAGCTTGAACTTCGCCTTTTTACAGGAGGTCATCAAAGGCTGTAACGAAAATCCGTACATAACCGAATTACAGGTCCTCGATTTATATGAAGAAAATTTTAATCCAATCTTAGAATTTAATGAACACAAGCGTCGCCGTGATATGTATCGTGATCCTAAGCTAGAAAAATATAGAGAACAACTTACGTGGGCCGACAAAATTGTCTTTGTGTATCCGATATGGTGGGGAAGACCCCCAGCAATGCTTCTGGGCTATATTGATCAATTATTTGCGGCCAATTTTGCTTACAGAGATAAGAAGGGACTATTACCAGAGGGGCTGCTAAAGGGAAAATCAGTCGTCTGCGTATCTACTATGAAGGGTCCTGCAAAATATCCGCTTTTATGGCTGAATAATGCCCATAAAGTTTTGATGAGAAAGGCTTTATTTAATTTCGTAGGGATTAAGAAAGTGAAGTTCTTTGAATTTGGCAATATGGAGAGTAAAAAAGGAGGTCAACACAAAAAATTAGAAAAAATCTATCAGTATTTTAGAAAAGTAGCTTCCTAGTAAGTGATGATAAAAGCAGACGATGCCAAAAGAATGTCGCAACGTCTGCTTTCATGTTCATTTTATACCTTCCAGGGGCAGTGTAATAGTAAATGTTGTATGTTCGGCAAGCTTACTTTGAACCGTGATGTTACCGTGATGCATATCGAGTATTTTTTTTACAATGGATAATCCGAGGCCGCTGCCGCCATTTGTAGCAACCCGCGATTGATCTGCTTTATAAAAACGTTCAAAAATATGCTTTTGTTGTTCTTCGGTCAGTCCGATACCATTATCCGCAATCATAACGGTCACAGTATTATTTTGAGAAGTCATTGAAATGTTAATCTGGCCATCATTCGGTGTGAATTTTATGCTATTGGTAAGCAAATTCATCCATACTTGATTCATCAAGTCCTCATCCGCCATAATCGATACGTTTTTCAATTGAATAGCCATGGTAATATTTTTGCCTAACCAACTGGGTTCAAGAGATAACACAACATTTCGGAGTTGCTTATCTAGCCGATAAAGCTTAGGTTCGAATGGGGGATGTTGAGATTCTAGTGACGTGAGCTTTAGTAAATTATCACTAATCTTCGATAACCGATGACTTTCCATTTCGATGATTTCTAAATAGTGATGCCGTTTGTCCTCCGATAAGTTCATGTTTTTCAATGCCTTGGCAAAGCCATTTATAGAGGTGAGGGGTGATTGAATTTCATGGGAAACATTCGAGATAAATTCTTGCCGCATTCGTTCTAATTCACCTAACTCTACAGCCATATTGTTAATACCACTAATGAGTTGGCCAAAATGATCATTATCCTCATCTGACTTGATATCTAATTGAACACTAAAATCCCCTTTGGCAATGCGCCCGATGGCATCGACAATAGTATCCCAATAATTACGCTGTTTTTTTAACCCCAGTAAAAAAATGACGGCAGCTGAGCAGGCGAAGAGCACAAATACAGCAATTACGGTATTTAACTGCAGCCAAAATCCCTGAGGGTGTTTTCCGAACCAACTGTAGATCCAAGAAGTGATATGAAAGGCCATAAACGCAAATAATATATTGGCCAATAGAAAAACAGTCAGTACCATGATCAGCTTGAGGACGAATTTCCAATATTTCATGATTGCAGTTCCAATCGATAACCGAGTCCACGAATCGTCTGTATGGCGAATCCACTTGTTTCTTCGGGAAAGCGTTCGCGCAGTCTTTTGATGTGAACGTCCACTGTCCGTTCATCACCCTCATAGTCAAATCCCCAAATCTCTTCTATTAACTGGTCTCGGGAGAATGTCTTCCCAGCATAACTTGCTAACGTAAATAAAAGGTCGAATTCCTTTAAGCGCAGTGTAATATGCTCGCCATCATACACGAGTTCGTACGTATTACGATTCATTTTAACGTTGCCAATTTCCACAGTTTGCGATAAGGAAATATGATAGCGCTTTAGAATGGATTTTACGCGAACGATTAACTCAGCTGGTTCAAATGGCTTAACAAGATAATCATCTGAGCCGAGGTTGAATCCTTTTACTTTTTGAGCGGTTTCGCCCTTTGCTGTCAACATTAAGATGGGTAAGTCGTTGTTATCGTGCCGTATTTCCTTGCATAGCTCCCAGCCGTCCATATTCGGCATCATAATGTCCATAATAACCATATCCACTTTTTCCGTTTCAAGCTTGGACAGTGCGTCTACACCGTCCACAGCTTCTACTATTTCTAAGCCTTCATTTTGTAAAAATACTTTGACTAATTCTCTAATGTGATTATCATCATCCACAACTAATAGTTTTGTCATGATAACAAATCCCTTCGTCTTTACTCTTTTATACGTAATTGCTGTTTGGCAAACTCTCTGTACATGTCGTGTGTTTTAAATAACGATTCATGGGTGCCACTACCGGTAATATGTCCTTTCTCAACAAATAGTATTTGATCGGCATCTACTACGGTAGAAAGGCGGTGCGCAATGACAACAGTCGTTCTGCCTTGCATTAAATTATCCAATGCTTTTTGAACATAAATTTCTGACTTACTATCAAGACTAGAGGTTGCTTCATCTAACATTAAAATTTGCGGATCACGCAGTAATGCGCGTGCTATGGCAATCCGTTGTCGTTGTCCACCGGATAGTTTAATGCCACGTTCGCCGACTTCTGTTTCATATTTATCGGGTAGTTCATCAATAAACTGATCGGCATAAGCCATTGTTATCACTTTCTGAAGTTCATCATCTGGAATGTCTCTGCCGATGCCATAGCAAATATTTTCGCGAATTGTTCCAGAAATCAGTGCACTTTCTTGTGCGACATAGCCAATCAGGCTTCTCCAAGAATGTAAGGAGAATGTTTCAATCGGTGTATCTCCAAGTGTAATGATTCCTTTAGTAGGGCGATAATATCGTTCTAATAGGGAGAAAGTCGTCGTCTTTCCTCCGCCACTAGGCCCAACAATAGCTGTTACTTTACCTGGCTCAATGGTGAAATTGATAGCAGATAATATGGCTTCCTCACCATAAGCAAAGTCTACATTTTTCACATGAATCGGGTCCTTGACTGTCGCTAATTGTTGCCCCTCATAAATATCTTCTTCTTCGTGTTCAAGTAAGGCACTGATGCGTTCTGTGGCACCCATCGCTTTTTGCAATTGTGTGAAGAACATTGTTAATTGCGTCATTGGCATGATGATTTGAATTAAATATAAAATAAACGCTACCATGTCGCCAGCTGTGAGCTCACCAGAAGAAACACGCACACCACCATAGCCGATTATCGCAACGAGTACAGACATCAGTACAAAGGAAATTAACGGTGAAATCAGTGCATGGATTTTTGCTTCTTTTAAGCCAAAGTTAAATAAATTGGTAATGCCTTTTTTACCACGTTCGTATTCAATGGTTTCGGCATTAGAAGCCTTCACTAAGCGTGTTTCTGGCAATACTTGATTTAATACCGCTGTAAACTTCGCCGTTTCGTCTTGCATACCTTTTGAAATCACAAACATGCGCTTCCCTAATAACATCAAAATAACCATTGCTACAGGAACAGCTATTAGCATGACTAATGTCATTTTCCAATCTAAAAATAATAGGATAATCACGGAACCAACAATAGAAATAACACCTGTTAAACAGTTGGCAAGATGTTCAGTAATGAGCTCCTTAACCACTGCTGTATCATTCGTTACGCGACTCAACGTTTCACCTGTATCATTATTATCATAATAAGGGATTGGTAAGTGCAGTAACTTTCGCCATAACTGATCTCTCAATTTCGCAACAACTTGGTGACCAACACGGTTTAAAAAATAGATAGAAAGTCCACTCGCGATGGCCTGTGTGATAAATGCGACACCTAATAAAATAATTTGCCAATAATTAAGGGACTCTAATGAAAAGCCATCCACCAGTTTTTTGGTGAATAATGGAACGATAAAGCCAACACCAGTAGTCGCTAAACTCATACATAAGGCAATGATTAAAAGCAGCTTGGGGGGTTCTGCTTGTTTTATAAGACGTATAAATCGTCGCCAATCTGTTGATTTAGCTTCCTTTTTTGTTTCTTTCATGATTCAAAATCCTCCTCGGTTTTCCTAAAGCAAACGTTTAGTACTGCTATGTTCATTACTATAACACTTGATTATGAACTGAATATGAAATGAAAAAGGAAAAAGCCACTCGCTTTCCGTGGGGGGCAGCTAGCTCGGTCCGCCACAGGAATCTCACAACTTTTCCCTCTCGATACGCAAATCAGGGGTATGTGGTGCAATTATGGTGAAAAACTTACAGAAAAATAGACTAACTCGCATTTGAACAAAAAATCAAAAGGTTTCGGAAATGTCCAGCATTCCCGAAACCTTTTGTCTTCAATCTGAGGCAAAACTAAATAATAATTTTTGCCTTTCATGTTGTAAATAATTGATACTAATTGTTAATAGCCATCATCAAGTAAAAATCCTAGTACGCCAAAGCCGACTATTAAGACTATGTATAAAGCAATCGCAATCAGCGCCCAAACTAAAGCTGATTTCGCCGCTTTAGGCTTATTGTCCTTCCATAAAAAATACATAATAAACCCTATAAGTGGGGTACAACAAACGGAAAGGATGTTAATCGCAACATTGGCTTCGTCAACTTCTGGTTGTGTTTTATGTACACGAACACCACATTTTGGACAAATTTCTGCTTGTACTGCAATTTCCTCACCACAGTGTGGACAAAACATAATTATTCCTCCTAAAGATAATTAAAAAAACTGCCATTTTCCTACTAGTTTTCCCTCGTAGTGCTTTTTCCCGACTAAATAAGCATCAATTATTATTAGTAAACCAACGATAACGAGTCCAATTCCAAATGGAATAAAAACTGAAAGTGCAAAAATAATCAAAAGAAGAAATCCTTTTCCTACTTGCTTATTAATGATTTGACCAACCCCAGGTATTAATAATGTAAGTAATGTAGGAATCATGGGATGAAAGTTCTCTGTAGATTTTCTGGTATTTTTTAAAATAATTCCACATGTAGTACACATTTCTTGAATAGCATTAGTGTCACTACCACAGTTATGACAGTGATTATGTACTGTGAAATTTCGAACACCACATGTTGGACAAATTTCTAATTGGTCTGATAGAGTAGCTGCACAGTATGTACAATACATTTTGATTGCTCCTTAACTAAAAAATAATGAACCTATATATTTTCCTATGTTGTAAAAATAAATTGTTAGATCCCAAAATAATAGAACGCCATGTATAAAGATATATACGATGCCTATACCACCGAGTATACCTGTCAAAAGACGCCGAAGATTATTGCTAATCCACTTTCTAAATAATTGTCCTGTCCCATCAATAATCATTGGAATTGTTAAGATAAGGGCATATACAAAAGGGGGAAGGGAGTAGAAACCTACGATGAAAATGCCAATGATATATCCTACATAAATTCCCGTACAGCGAGCACAGATAGGAAATTGAACCCCTTTATAAAAAAAGGAGCGACTAGGAATCCTATGGCAAAAGAACAGATATTGAAAATTTTGTTTCATGCAATCACCTAATTTAATCAATTTATTCAACAAAAGGAAACAAAATATATAATATACCAAAAAAAGAACAAATGGTAGTATTTTCAATGAAGAAGAGGTATTTATATGTATATATTGTTTAGGTAATAGAGATTTATACTTATAAAAAGTACTTGTATAGAATGAGTAAATGATATTTTATTGATAGGTTAGATATATTTATTACATTTAATGAAATTAAGGTTCTTATTTTGGAGCGTTTCATATAAAGCCATTTACTAATAAACCTAAATATTTTTGATAGCATCCTTTTATTAGCTTATTTAGCAAAAATCGTGAGTAGTCATCAGCAAATGAGCCACTGAATTGATGATGAGTGTTGCGGAATTATTTCTTCATGGCATCAGGCAGCCAATTACATAGAATCACCATTTGCCGAGTTCTTATTAACAACCCTGTGATTCTCTTTGGCGATGAGCTAACCGGTGCTTTAAATACAAAAGCAACAATTGACGTGATGAATATTTTAACAGATATCAATCAGTTAGGAACGACCATTATGCTGGTGACACAGGCTGCAAAGTTACTGTTAAAACAGAGGGTAGCCTTATGGCATTAAGCACATCAAAAAACCACCTTATATAGTAGTAGTGAAAGTATTCTACACTAAATAAAGGTGGTTGTTATTTGTTTGTAATGAAAAAAATCGTATTTTCTGTTATTAACGTCGTCTTCTGCGCCTTCTATTGGGCCTCGGACGAGGACGGTGCCTGTTGGACGGGAACATCGGTTGGGTTAGAGGACGAACCTGATCATCTTCTTGAGCATCCGTATCTTGCACGTCATCTTCATGTAGGACATCATCGTCTTGCATTGCAGAATGCTCTTCAGCAGAGTGTTGTGTTTGTTTGGTTGAGGACGCGATGTTGTGCGTATTATTTAATAGTGGGGTTGTTTGCTGGGGGGTGTTTGTGACAGTAGTCGTGCTTTGATGTTGTTCCGAAGTATGCTGTGTTTCGGCATGGGGCTGTTGAACAGAGTGAACATCTTTCATGACAAGTATTGGACGCATCATATCGTGATCTTCGTGCTCAAGGAAATGGCAATGCCACATGTAATTCCCGATATGATCTTTCCAGTGCATAATAATTTTTGTAACTTTGCCGGCGTCAGCCTTGACGGTATCTTTCCATCCTTGCTCATAGTCATGAGGCTCTTCGGGTGGCCCTGTAAATTCGAGTTTACCCTCGTTTTGATAGAGTTCAACATCAAATGGTCGTCGTTCTAGAATTTTAAATTGAATTAGATGAATATGGATTGGGTGGATGAAGGGCGTGGTATTAATAAAATTCCATACTTCTATACTGTCCAGAGCCGGTTTTTCAGTTGCTGGGTCGTGGAACATTCGATCGTTTAATAGTAACATCGGTCTGCCAAAATCATCTGTAGAAGCGCTAAGTGGCAGATTGCGCTCGATATGCGCATGATGAGGGTGCAAATCCATTGATACAGCGAGCCTCTCTGGTATATCACTGGTATCCTCACATTGCAGTGGTCGATTAACTTTAAATTGCATAATCATGTTAGTATGCTCATCAATAAAATCAGTATCGGCATTCAGTAACGTAATTTCCTGACCTGCACAATCTGAAAAATCAATGACGACATCTGTTCTTTCAGCAGGCAATAACGCAACGGATTGAATTTCACGAGGGGCTGTTAAAAAGCCGCCATCCGTACCTAGTTGAATCATCGGTTGGTCATTTGAAAGACTGACGACATAGCCTCTTCTATTGGAGCCATTTAGTAAACGGAATCTGTATTTTCGAGGCTCGACATTTAAGTAAGGCCATACCTTGCCATTGACAACGATGGTATTACCGACAAATCCTGGTGTAATGGAAGGGTGAACGGGCACAGGGAATGACGGCGCATCGGGATAGAAGAGCGAGCCATCCTGATTAAAGGATTTATCCTGTATCAATAGCGGGATTTCATAATCCCCACATGGTAAGTTTGAGCGTTCTTCAATAGTATCTCGAAGCAAGTAGAAACCGGCAAGACCAGCGTAAACGTTTAATCGTGTTAAAGCCATTGCGTGGTCGTGATACCACAATGTCGTTCCGGGTTGATGATTGGTATATTCATGGATTTCTTTATTGAATTTCGGTCCTGTGTGTATAAAATCTTTCGTGTACCATGCTTCGGGGTGCCCATCGCTTTCCCAATCTACATTTGCCCCGTGGAGATGCGTAACGGTTCTTACCTCCTGTGAGTCATTTGCGGCGTGAAGGGTGAAGTCCACCGGTAAAAAGTGTTTGTATGGCAGTTGGTTTTTATATTTGACGTATATGGTTTTATCTTTTGAAGCTTCGATGGTTGGTCCCGGATAGAGCCCATTGTATCCCCAAATAGTTGACAGTGGAAAACGCTTATGGAAACGATGCTCGGCTTCCATCATCTGTAATTCATAATATTCTCTTCTCGGTTGGCCACTACAGTATTTCGGCTTTGCGGTAACTGGCTTCGGTAGTTCATCTACAAATTTAGGAATAGTAGCTGGATCAGAAGGATTCACTTTTTTGTACAAATCATCACGTCCCTTAAGTTTTTACATAAAAAATACGCAAGCTACTACAGTATATGGGTGAAAATAATAAGAAACTAGGACAATAATGGAAGTAATTGTGCTACGATATAAAAAAATCGAAGTGCAAAAATTCTTGAAAATAGCGTAGGGAACTATTTATCTAGTTGAAACGTTTCTTTCGTACTAAAGAAGGGGTGTGCAATAAACAAATAATTTTTCATATATCGGCAAGATGAGAACATAGTGTCTTTTCATGTGGGAAATCAGATTGAGGAGGCAATTTTTTTGCATGTACAAAGCTTTGATGCCCTACACACTAATGTATTTCAGTACATATAGCGGAAACTGTGCCGTGCTATTATGGTGACTGCTCATGAAATTCCTATTACAAATGCGGCATGCGCGGAAAAATAGTGATGCTCCTGGTATCGTCACCTAGCTGTTTGTTAAATGGCAGCTAAAAAAGGCTACCGCGAAGGCAATTGCACGTGCGATGAGGGACGTGGATGAGCGTTTTCTTTCGGGCAGTGTTTAGACACGATTTGGAGAGGCAACGAGTTTACAAGTGGCATATGAAGCGGTTATTGATCGTACCTATACGGTAACAGGTTCTTTAACACCATGGCGAAAATGAAATTCAGCTTTAATGATTACTTTGCACAAGGAGCTTGCCAGTACGAGCGAACTAGTACCCTTACAGGCAGATACACTTTGCTTGCATAGTGATAACCAGCGCCTTATCCATAACGAGTTAAACGAGCAGGAAATCGAAATTTGAGCTATAACTAAGTCGTAATATGGTAAAGTTTTAGCGGTAATTTATGGGAAGTTTTAGAAAAGAAGGACGAGGCTAGGGGTCTTGGCTTATAATTGACATATAGTTTATCTGCTACGCTGAGGTGTGTATCGAATCTAAAGTAAATTCCGGGCATAGAGAAGTGGTGATTAGTTGGAATTAGCAGTAGATGAGTTAAATAAAACGATCCTGGAAATGCGCACGAAAGGGCTTTTGACAGAAGCCTTAGTGCTTGCTGAGCAAGGATTATTGGTCGCATTAGAGAACGGCAATTATAGGCATGGATTGGATTTATACTATCAAAAAATATTAATTCATCATGCTTTTGGTGACACATTAAGCATGGTGAAGCTAATTCAAGAATACGAAGCATGTTGTCAAAAGTATGGCACCACAAAAGACATCATGCATTTTTACCTTGTGATGTCCTTAATATATGATTTGGTTGGCGTCAGAGAAAAGACGGTAGAAATGACCAAAAAATCAATTGCGTATGCAACGGAGCTCAAGGATAGTATCATTCTTGTACGCTGTTATAGTAACCTATGTTATCTTGAAGTGGAAAAGGGAAGTTATGCGGAAGCTATGCAAGCGGGATTATTAGCAAAAGAATACAATAAAGTGCTTGTTAAGACACAGCCAGAGTTGGCGAAATTACATGAAATTCGCATCAATAACAATATAGCGGACGTTTATATACTAGAAGGGGAATTTGAGACTGCCCAAGCTTTGCTAGATAGTACGTTAAATTCAGAGCTTGTACAGAATCATAAACGTGAAAAGGTAGCCGCTTTGTTTGGTTACGGTTTTTTATATGAAAAACAGCAAAAACTTGATGAGGCAGTGACATATTATAAGCAGGCGATAGACCTTGCACAATCTTATGGAGATAATCCCATTAAAAAGAAAGTAATGCGCATGCTTTTAAATGTACTCTATGAATTGGATTGTCGTGATGAAATTTTTGAAGTGCAGCGAGCTTATATCGAGCTTACGGAAAAAATGAGTGCAGATAATTTGCTACAACAGGTGATGTATTTAGAATTTAATCAACAAAAGGAAAAGCTTGAGAAAAAGGCTCTATATGATCCGCTGACAGGTGTACTAAACCGTCACTTTATAGACTCAGACCTAAAGGAATGGATGCGGAGAGCGCAAAATTGTCAACTTTTCGTGGGAGTCATTGTGCTCGATATAGACTATTTTAAAACGTACAATGATCGACATGGTCACTTATTTGGCGATATGATTTTACAGCTACTTGCTGGGGGCCTAAGAGAATTTTTACGTAAACAGGACGCCGAAATTATTCGCTATGGTGGTGATGAATTCATCATCTGCGTTCGCAACAAAGACGGGGTGTCCATAAACAAGCTTGTGATGGATTTGCACGCTTACATTTTGACACTAACGCTTGCACACGAAAATGATAATTATCCAATCAAGGTTAGTATGGGTGCCTGTATTAATGATCAAAAAAATTATGACTTTAAAAAACTATTTGAGCAGGCCGATCGTAGCTTATATAGAGCTAAAAATGATGGACGTGCGAACTATGTTATTAGTGAGCTCTAATAATATTCATTTGACTGCTGGTTATTTATGTTAAGTTCCTATTTGCAAAGGTGAATAGGAATTTTTCATGTGTAAGGGCTGTCTTTTTTCGTGAAAAAGAAAAAAATGAAATTCATTGCTCGAATCATTTGAAAACGTTGGTCTATCAACGTACAATATATGAAATTAGGAAACACGACAGCGTAAAATTGGTGTATAATGTTGTGGTATGAGGAAAGAAAGCAGGTTGACAAAAATGGTAAGCAAAATGAAAGTAAATGCAGTTATAGAAACGCACAAACATCATGCACTCTTAGTGAGGAATATACTAGGTGTGGGACATAAGGTGAATACATGAAAAACTGGCTGATTTTCATTTCTGTCTTTATGGTTTCCTTGTCACTTGTTATAAGTATTTTAGTACTCTGGAAAGCCGAGGCTCCGTTCCGGTCAATTGAAGAGCAGGCTGAACAGTTGGCACTCGATGCCAAAGCCCTTGCAGTTGTTTCGGAGTCCTACACATATAATGGCAAAAATTCGTATGTCACTGTGTTCGGGGTAGACGAATATGGTGAAAAAAAAGCTGTCTTTGTTCCGACGAATCTAGAAGAAGATTCAATTCAGGAAGTGTTTTTGAAAGATGGTATTACGGAAAAGCAAGCATTATCGGTTTTTAAAAATGAAGGAAATGTACAAAAGGTTCTACATATGAAATTAGGCTATGAAGAGCCCGGGGTTGTTTGGGAGATTACGTACGTCAACGATCACGATAATCTTAACTATGTCTATATTTTGTTTGAGAACGGCGACTGGGTGAAGCGCATCAAGAACTTATAAGAGGAGTAGATTCCGAATGAAAAAACTATTAGCAAACCGTGTAAATACTTTAACGCCATCTTCAACTTTAGCAATTACTGCGAAAGCTAAAGAATTAAAAGAACAAGGCATCGACGTTATTGGCTTAGGCGCTGGTGAACCAGATTTCAACACACCACGCAATATTTTAGATGCTGCTATTGATTCAATGGAAAAGGGCTTGACAAAATATACACCAGCTGGCGGTCTTCCGGTGCTTAAAAAAGCGATCATTGACAAACTACAACGCGACAACAGCCTTACATACAAACCGAACGAAGTCATCGTAGGCGTTGGTGCAAAACATATTCTGTACACTTTGTTCCAAGTTATTTTAAACGAAGGCGATGAAGTTATTATCCCAATTCCATACTGGGTTTCTTACCCTGAGCAAGTCAAATTAGCAGGCGGTGTACCAGTTTATGTTGAAGGTACTCGTGAACAAGGCTATAAAATTACTGCAGCTCAATTACGTGCGGCTGTAACAGATAAAACAAAAGCGGTCATCATTAACTCACCAAGCAATCCATCTGGTATGATTTATTCACGTGAAGAGCTAGCAGAATTAGCTGCTGTTGCAGAAGAAAAAGATATTTTAATCGTGTCAGATGAAATTTATGAGAAGCTTGTATACAATGGTATAGAGCATTTTTCTATTGCTGAAGTTTCTGATGCAGTGAAAGCACGTACAATCGTAGTAAACGGTGTAGCAAAATCACACTCTATGACAGGGTGGCGTATCGGGTATGCAGCAGGTGATGCAGACATTATTAAACCAATGACTGACCTTGCTTCGCATTCTACTTCAAACGCAACAACAACTGCACAATATGCAACTGTGGAAGCTTATAATGGACCTCAGGACACGGTGGAAGAAATGCGTCAAGCATTCGAAGCACGTCTTGAGAAGATCTATCCACAGCTTAGTGCAATTCCTGGCTTCAATGTCTTAAAGCCACAAGGAGCGTTCTACTTATTACCAGATGTAGCAGAAGCTATGGCTCATACTGGCTATGATTCAGTAGATGCATTCGCTGCGGATATTTTAACAGAAGCAAACGTAGCGGTAATTCCAGGCTCTGGTTTTGGTGCACCAACTACAATGCGATTATCTTATGCTACATCTTTAGAATTATTAGAAGAGGCAGTCCGTCGAATTGATGCATTTGTAAAATCAAAATGGCAAGACTAATCCTTCTAACCAACTTTGGAGGATACCTATGAAAAAAATTATGATTCAGGATATGCCACAGCATATCGGCGAAACAGTCAAGCTAGGTGCTTGGTTATCTAACAAACGATCAAGTGGGAAAATTGCTTTCCTACAATTACGCGATGGCTCAGGCTTTGTACAGGGCGTAGTTGTCAAGGAAGAGGTAGGCGAAGAACTTTTTGCGATAGCAAAAGGAATGACACAAGAAACGTCGATGTACATTACGGGTGAGGTTAAAGCAGATGAGCGTTCAAGCTTTGGCTGTGAGCTTGTTGTAACAGGCATTGAAGTTTTGCATGCGGCTACCGATTTCCCAATCACGCCAAAAGAGCACGGTCCGGAGTTTTTAATGGATAACCGTCACTTGTGGTTACGTTCTCGTAAGCAACATGCAGTGATGAAAATCCGTAACGAAATCATTCGTGCAACATACGAATTTTTCAACAACAATGGCTTCACAAAAATGGACCCACCAATTTTGACAGGCTCAGCTCCTGAAGGTACTTCTGAGCTCTTTGCTACAAAGTATTTCGATGAAGATGCATACCTATCTCAATCGGGTCAGCTTTATATGGAAGCGGCTGCGATGGCGTTAGGAAAAGTATTCTCATTCGGTCCTACGTTCCGTGCTGAAAAGTCTAAAACACGTCGCCACTTAATTGAGTTTTGGATGATCGAGCCGGAAATGGCGTTTGTGGAATTTGAAGAAAACTTAGAAGTACAAGAGCAATACGTTGAACATATTGTGCAATCTGTTCTGGCAAACTGCAAATTAGAATTAGAGCGACTTGGCCGTGATACATCAACACTTGAAAATATCAAAGCGCCTTTCCCTCGTATTTCTTATGATGATGCCATTAAGCTATTACATGAACAAGGTTTTGACGATATTGAATGGGGTGATGACTTTGGTGCACCACATGAAACAGCCATTGCCAATTCTTTTGACAAACCTGTATTCATCACATGCTACCCAGTAGGCATCAAACCGTTCTATATGCAGCCACACCCAGAGCGTGACGACGTCGTATTATGTGCAGATTTAATCGCACCTGAAGGCTACGGTGAAATCATCGGCGGTTCAGAGCGTATCCATGATTACGATTTATTAAAATCTCGACTTGAAGAACATAATTTATCATTAGATGCTTATGCTTGGTACTTAGAGCTTCGTAAACAAGGTTCTGTGCCACACTCAGGCTTTGGTCTAGGATTAGAAAGAACAGTGGCATGGATTTCAGGTACAGAGCATATCCGTGAAACAATTCCATTCCCACGTTTATTAAACCGTTTATATCCATAACCGTTTGGTAACAAACTTAAAACAATTAAAAAGTCGCGTAGTGAAATTTCTACGCGGCTTTTCTACTTAACTAGAAAGAAGGAGTCATGTCTACATGAGCACAAATAATAATCGACTCCGTACGTGGACTGAGCAGAGAACGATTCAAATTCCTCAGCTATTTTTTCAGTTTTATAAGGAGTTAAACATAGAGGATGAAGAGGCCCTGATTGTGGTGCATTTACTTGCTTTTCATATCGAGGGCAATGAATTTCCTACACCCAATGATTTGATGAGCCGCCTAACAATGCCTAGTGATGCCATTTCATCACGCCTACAGCGCTTGATGCAGAAGGGCTTCCTCGAAATTACACGTGATGTTGATGCAGGTGGCAAAATATACGAAAAATATTCTGTTTACCCACTGTGGGAGCGCATCATGCAAATCATTGAAATGAAGGAACAAAAAAAATCGGCAACTACCCTTCGACAAGAAGAAGGCGAATTATTCCGTTTGTTTGAAGAGGAAATGGGGCGTCTTTTATCTCCTTTAGAGCTTGAAAAAATCGGTTTTTGGCTAGATGAAGATAAACACA
Organism: Lysinibacillus sp. UGB7; assembly: GCF_049058285.1. Taxonomy (NCBI): domain Bacteria; kingdom Bacillati; phylum Bacillota; class Bacilli; order Caryophanales; family Bacillaceae; genus Lysinibacillus; species Lysinibacillus sp. UGB7. Next base: position 7,700 of record NZ_JBMGUV010000045.1, on the reverse strand, counting down.
GCCCAGCACTTATTAAAGAGGCGCTCAAAGAAGCTGTGTTTGCTGGCAAACTGAGTATTCGCTATATTGACCGTATTTTATTGGAGTGGAAAAAGAAAAATATTATCACACCTCAGGCAGCGCAAAAGCAAGGTGAACAGTTCCGTGAAAAGCAGAGTTTTAACAGACCACCAGCCCGTACAACACAGAAAGAAACCCAGTCGACAAACAAAGTAGCTTTTTATAATTGGTTAGAAGAAAGAGAATAGGGGGGCTTCGAGGCATGTTAACGAAAAAACAATGGGAGCATTGTCTAGCAGAGATGGACCGAATGTTTCCCGATGCACATTGTGAGCTTGTTCATGACAATCCATTTGAGCTAACAATTGCTACATTATTATCCGCACAGTGTACGGATGTGCTCGTCAATAAAGTAACGAAAACATTATTTCAAAAATATAAAAAACCAGAGGATTATTTAGCCGTACCTTTAGAGGAGCTGCAGCAGGATATTCGTTCCATCGGCTTATATCGTAATAAGGCAAAGAATATTCAAGCACTATGTGAACGCTTGCTTGTTGAATACGGTGGGGAAATTCCTGCAAGCCGAGAAGCATTAGTGACATTGCCTGGAGTAGGACGTAAAACAGCCAATGTTGTGTTATCTGTTGCCTTCGATGTCCCTGCACTCGCTGTGGATACGCATGTAGAGCGTGTTTCTAAGCGATTAGGATTATGCCGCTGGAAGGATTCCGTGCTAGAGGTGGAGGAAACCATCATGAAAAAAACGCCTATGGATAAATGGTCGAAAACCCATCATCAGCTTATTTTCTTTGGTCGTTATCATTGTAAAGCACAAAATCCAGGCTGCCATACATGCCCGTTACTGGGGGATTGCCGGGAAGGACAAAAACGTTTGAAAAAAGGGCTGGTGAAGGAAGCATGAATGTAGAGGCAATAGCAAAGGATAAAATCGATACATGGTTTACTGAGTGGACGGAGCTAGAAGGCCGAATACATGGTGCGCATGATTCCCGTAACGGCTCAGCACAGGGCTTGATGGAGCAAGGGATTGCTTTGTTTCAGCGTTTAGTGCAGGAAGCCGGTGAAGAAGTCATGCCGATAAATGGCATGGAGCGCTTAGCCTTTATCCAAGCAAAACCAGGCCAATACGCATGTTATCGGCAATTAGACGAATTATTTAAAGAAACAAAAAAACGAACAGCCCGCTTACGGCTACAGGCAGCAAAAGGTTAGTGTAGACGGATAAAAGTGATAGAGTGGCAGATAGAAGTCTCGAAATGACGGATAGAAGTGTCAAAGTGACGGATAAAACGCGCCGAGTGACGGATAGAACCAAACAACCCAAACAAACCGAACAACTCCATAGCATGAAAAAAAGCAGAGAAGCGTATGAGCTTCTCTGCTTTTTATATTATTCAGTGCTTTCGTCTTCACCATCGGGCGCTGTAGGTTCGGTTGGCGGTGTAGGTGGTTGACCACCGTTATTGTTGCCGTTATTGCCATTTCCGTTCCCATTCCCGTTGCCGTTATTGCCGTTATTGCCATTATTCCCGCCGTTATTGCCGTTGTTTCCATCGTTGCCGTTGCCATTGCCATTATTGTCACCTTGATCTGGTGGCGTTGGGTTCTCGATGTCTGGTTCGTCTGGATTTTCAGTCTCTAAATCCTCTTCAGGCATACTTGTCACTTGGAAGGATGTGGTACCGGGCTCACTTTGTGTACCATCAAAAATGGCTACTACAGAAATGACGTAATTGCCATCAGCTAATGTGTTGCTGACTGTTAAACCTTTACTCTCAGTAGCACCAAGATCAAATGTTTCTCCACCTTCCAGTGTGGCAGTTACTTTAAATGTAGTCGGCAGTGGCTCGTTTGTTTCTGGATCTAACAATGCGTCATGTTCCCAGCCGATATTGATAGATTGACCACCCAAGTCTAAGCTTGCACTTACATTGTAAGGTGTTGATAGTTCAGGTGCCTCGTATTCATTCGAAACCACTGTAGGTTCAGTACCTCGAACGAATAATTCCGTTTGACGTAGTTCATTCGGTGTGAAGTCACTCGCTAATTTTAGTGGGTTTGAGCCAACTTCAATTGTCGCTTCTACTACAGAGCTCGGTTTCGTGAAACGAGCTGTCTCAACATTTGCTGAAAGGTCTTTCATAATATTTTTAAATAACTCTTGTGGTAATCGACGTTCATCCCATGTCGTAATTGGATCAGAACGTTTTTCATAACCACTCCAAATAGCGATAGAGTAATTGGTTGTGTACCCTGCAAACCAAGAATCCGGCACGCTCGTATTTGGTAAATTATATTTGTTAAATTCATCGTTAGAATAGTTTGTTGTACCTGTTTTACCAGCAATATCTAAGCCTGGAACATTGGCAGCTTTACCTGAAGCATCAGGCTTGTTGCCCACAACGTCACGTAGCATATCAGTGACCATATAAGCTGTATAATCACTCATTGCAACTTTCGGTTCCGGTGTATAGTTTTTCGAAGTTTTGCCATCACGGTAAACAATTTTTGTAATCGCGTAAGGGTCTGTATACACACCGTTATTGCCAAATGCTGCATAAGAGGCTGCCATTTGGATAGGGGACATGGTAATATCACCACCACCGATTGCATCGGCCTCATAAACATTTTTGGCATCGATACCTAAGCGACCGATAAATTCTTTCGCCTTATCTGCGCCTACTTCTTGCAATGTTTTTACTGCGGGCACGTTACGAGAAGCATATAAAGCCTTACGTGCCGTCATTGTACCCATATATTTGCCATCCCAGTTCGTGATGGTTTGTTTTGTACCTGTATAATTCATGCGCTCATCGACAAGCGTTTGACCTGTTGACCATTTTAAATATTCGATTGCAGGACCGTAATCAAGGAGTGGCTTCATCGTAGAACCTGGATGATTCATTGTTAAGTCATCTGCAAAGTTGAAACCACGTTCAGCACCGTAGTTACGTCCACCGCCAACTGCTTGAATTTGACCAGTTTTTGTGTCAACGACAGCTATACCTGACTCAATGTTTTCGGTAGGGAAGTTAGCGTCATCATTCATAATGTTTTCTACTGTTTGCTGTGCATTCGGGTCAAGTGTTGTATAAACTTTAATGCCCTCTGCCATGGCAGTGCCATCACCGTTATTCTCAAGTTCATTAATGACGATATCTAAGAAGGCATCATATTTAGAGCCTGCAAATGATTGGCGTGTTGCATCATCAGCTAGACCGGCTGTCACTTCCACTGCTTTGGCTTCGTCCATCTCAGCCTTTGTAATTTTACCGTGTTGTAACATTAAACCTAACACTATATTACGACGTTTCTCAGCAAGTTCTGGATTTTTCAATGGATTGTAGGCATTTGGACGTTGCACCATACCTGCAAGTAATGCTTCTTCATCTAGCGATAATTCACTTAGCTCTTTACCATAAAAATATTGGGATGCTGTTCCAAAGCCGTAGATACGACCAGACATCAGCATTTTGTTAAAGTACATTTCAAAAATTTCTTCTTTTGAATATTTACGCTCAAGCTGGAAGGCAAGCCAAGCTTCTTGAGCCTTACGTTTTAATTTTTTCTCGTTTTGTAAAAATGAGTTTTTGACAACTTGTTGTGTTAATGTCGATGCACCTTGTGCGCCAAAGCCATCACGGAAGTTGGCAAGAATGGCCCCACCGAGACGATAAAAATCCATCCCATGATGTTGGAAGAAGCGAACATCTTCTGTGGCAAGAATGGCATTGACCATATCCTCAGGAATATCTTTATATTTTACATATTTTCGGTTTTCTGCACCGATTGTCGCAAAAATTTCACCGTTTTTATCGTAGAATTCGGAAGAAACCGGGTCCTTCAATAATTCTTCATTTAGTTCAGGTGCGGTGCTGGCGTAATAGGCAAATAATCCGGCGCCCCCGATAAATCCTACAACTCCAATGGCTACCAAGGTTAGGAAAATGCGCTTGAACCAGGTTTTCACCGATGATGTTGATGTTGATTTTGGTGCTTTCTTTTTATTTTTTTGAGAGCGAGCTTTTTGATGCTCACCGCGTGTTTGACGACGTTCAGTCATTCTACTATCTCCTCACTTTCAAAGCCATGACTTTTTGCACCGATGAGCTGCTGGAGAACGGGTAAATAATCGATACGTGGATAATAGCTTGTTGGAATTTCATAGGCTACTTTTTCGATTGTCGAAAAGGGTATCGATTTGCGTTCACCATTGGCCATCGCTTGCCAGGCCTTTTGTAAAACTTCGTATGGCACCATAAAGTAACGTTCAAAAGCTGAAAAACGAATAATTATAAATGCCACACCATTTTGTTCCGTCACTTGCTGCATATGAGTCATTTGATGTGTGTGAATATTTTTTAATGGAAAACTGGATTTTGAGGCAGTTTCCTTTGCATCAAAATCAATATAATGCCCATTCCAGACACCATTATAGTCTGTTGTAGAGGGCGTTCGAAAATAAGCTTCTTTAATAACTGCAGCGCTTCGCGATGGATACTCTACTTTGACGATTTGTACGGGAACAGGTTTCTTGTGAATGATGGCAAGCCGCCTTTCTAAATAATAGTCGTTTGCTTCATTAATTTCATCCTCTAGTGTCTTACCTCGATTACTATAGGAGAAATCTTTCGTTTTTCCCTGTTTCTCTACTTTAGTGACAGATGAAGCAGGGGTATACAATTTCCCATTTGGATAACGAATAGTCATTTAGATCACCCTCTATAATACTGCTATTATACACAATAGTTTACCATGATTCAGTAGAAGTTCTCCACTGCTGTTAATATAGAGGATGAAGCTGTTTTTACATGCCAATTAGTGGTCAATCAGCCATCAATTACATAAAGAAGGCTGCGTGTCAGAATGTGAAGCCCTGTGGAAAAATCTCTGTGTAGTGGCTTCCGCTATAGAAGGTAAAATCGCCGTTAGAAGTCGAAAATGCGCTTTGTATAGTAGCTAATTTTCGCTAATATATCCGTCAACATTTCCGATAAATCTCCAGTTTCATCGGTGGAGAACCATGCAATTGCCCTGTAGAATTGGTACTATTTTGAAGCAAAGTTTTTCATTGTCATTGATCGTTAAAAATATTTATCGAAATACTTCTTCTTTCAGCTAACTTACGCTTATTTTGTCACGCATGAAGGTAATTTTATACATGCGAGGAATACATAAGTATAGTAAAAGGAGGCGTTGTATTGAATAAGATAAAACAATTAGTTGCGCAGCTGGATCTAGTCAATCAATTACTTTTAACGAGAGTGTCATTGGAAAACAATGCACATAGCCTGCAATTTTTTATGCAGCTCAAATCTGTAAGCCAGAAAGTAAGCTTAGCAGAAAAGAACTGGCAAGTAAAGAATGCTTGTTCGCCTATTAGTAGTGAAAACTGATAGACTTTGGTACACTATCCTCATAAGATTAAAATAAATGAGGTGCGAAATTGTTATTGATACAGCAAACTTCCATATTAATAGATGAATGTGACAAATGTGTTTCACGCTTTTGGCAAATGCGTGAGGAGGATCGTGCGCCAGATTTTTTTGCAGAGGTTAAGCCACATGCTGATGAAATCCATCAATTATTGAAGGTTTGGCAGCAGGAAGCAAATGCCTGGATTGAAAAAAATCGGCCTAAATATATGCATACACAACAAATTGCTTCAGCGGTTGAATCGATGGAGCAATTTGTTGTGCAATCCTTTTATAAAGAAACCAGTAAAAAACGTTTTTTAGATGCAACCCATTCAGCTTCCTTCACACTGAAAAATTTTTATCGCTTAGTGAAGGAGGAGCATACAGATGCTATCGAAAAAACGGACCATTAGTGAACTCTTGAACGAATGGCGATATGATGATGAATTAAAAGAGCGTATCATACACTGGCAAACGTTAGAGGGGCGCGATGCAAAACTTGCTCCTTTCCCGGGAAATTTGCATCCTTCACTCGTCAAAGCGTTACATGCTCGTGGCATTCATCAATTGTATACCCATCAGCGTGAGGCATTTGACCTGGCAACGAGTGGGCAATCGTTTACCGCTGTTACACCAACGGCATCAGGTAAATCTTATTGCTATCATTTACCAGTCTTACAAAAGATTTTAGAGGACCGAAATGCACGTGCAATCTATTTGTTTCCGACCAAAGCTTTAGCACAGGATCAGAAAAATGATTTAAATGACTTGATAGAACAAAGCGGAGAGGACATTTTAAGCTACACGTATGATGGGGATACTGCACCTGGTATTCGTCAAAAAGTTCGTAAAGCAGGTCATATCGTAATGACGAATCCGGATATGCTGCATTCAGGTATTTTACCGCACCATACAAAATGGGTGGCACTCTTTGAAAATTTGCAGTATATCGTTATTGATGAGTTGCATACATATAAGGGTGTATTTGGTTCACATGTTGCGCATGTTATTCGAAGACTCAAACGTATTTGTGCATTTTATGGGAGCAATCCTGTCTTTATTTGTACGTCTGCGACCATTAAAAATCCACAAGAGCTAGCAGAAAATTTAACGAATGATACACATAGCTTAATCGCCGATTCTGGAGCACCGGTTGGCAAAAAAACTTTCTTGTTTTACAATCCACCCATTGTCCATAAAACTTTTGGTGTGCGTCGCAGTGCGGTATTGGAAGTAAGTGATGTGGCAAAAAGGCTCTATACAGCAGGCATTCAAACCATCATTTTTGCTAAAAGCCGAGTGCGTGTGGAAATGATTGTTACCTATTTAAAGGAACTGACGCGTGATAAGTTGCTGGATGAATCAGTTCGTGGCTATCGAGGCGGCTATTTACCTTCGGAGCGACGTGTTATTGAACGTGGACTTCGTGATGGGACCATTCAAACCGTAGTTAGTACAAATGCGTTAGAACTAGGGGTAGATATTGGTCAATTACAGGCCTGTATTATGACGGGTTACCCGGGAAATATTGCGAGTGCATGGCAACAAGCGGGACGTGCAGGGCGTCGACAGGATGAGGCGCTCATTATCTATGTGGCACAATCTACAGCACTCGATCAGTATGTCGTGAATCATCCGCTGTTTTTACTTGGCAGTGCACCTGAGGAGGCCCGAATTTATCCTGAAAATATGTTAATTTTGATGGACCATTTAAAATGTGCGGCCTTTGAACTGCCTTTTACCACACAAGATATGTACGGTGAATATGATATTCAAGAATTGCTCGACTATTTGGCGGATGAAGGCATTATCTTTAAAACTAGTGATAAGTGGCATTGGATGAGTGATCGTTTCCCAGCACATGATATTAGTCTTCGTTCGGCCTCGCAGGAAAATGTCGTCATTATTAATTTGACGGTACCTGCTCAGACAAAGGTTATTGGAGAAATGGACCGTCATAGCGCAATGACTTTGCTACATGAAGAAGCCATCTATTTGCATCAAGGGATTCAATTCCAAGTCGAGAAGCTTGATTGGGAGGAAAAGAAAGCGTTTGTGCGTGAGGTCGATGTTGATTACTATACAGATGCTAATCTAGCGGTAGAGATGAAAGTGTTGGAGGAGGATCGTAGCCGCACTTATGGTGGGGGTGCAATTAGTTTCGGTGATGTAGGCTTAGTAGCTCAAGCTACGATTTTTAAAAAAATTCGTTTTGGCACACACGACAACATTGGCTCAGGTCCCATTCATTTACCACCT
>NZ_JBMGUV010000044.1:0-38601 GCF_049058285.1 Lysinibacillus sp. UGB7 | reverse complement strand
TTCATTAGGAGAGGGCTTTTTCCTTTTTCATCATAGTAATAAATTTATTAAACGTTCTTCGATAACAGATATAGGTATACTAATCTATAATTAAATATGACTTTCATATTGCGTTGTGATAATATTAAAACAAATGAATAACTTGTAAAGTTGGAAGAACCACTTTCGCATTAATTTGTGAGAGTGGTTCTTCCTTTTTTCCATATTTTCCAAATTTTTAAACTTATAGCCAGACTGGAGGAAAAAAGTTGGTTCTCTCAATGACTACATTCGAATCTAATCGAAAAACTGTATTGAAAAGTATAAATCGAAAAAAATCATTCACATTAATTTACATTACCCTTAAAGATTCAAGATGGTTAGATATTAATCAATACAAAAGTGAACTTCTATCTTTAGAGACAAAATTAAAGGCTTATCGATCAGAGGCAGAATGTTATAGGGTATTTGAAGAAGAATTTGTATTAGTATGTGTTTCTTCCACTGCCCAGGTAATTATTCGAGAACTAGAAGGGTATACAAATCTTACGGTACACTATCTATTTGTAGAAAATCGAAAGTTGCCTGCATTAAATTATATCCGACAGGTTTATAAACAGAATATGGCCAGTAATGTGGTTCAAGACAATATTCTAAATAAAGGTTTTGCAATTGAAGAGTTTAGAACTGTATATCAACCTATTCTGCATAAAAATGAAAAATTATCATTTGAAGCTTTAAGTAGATGGAATTCTAGAGATCTTGGAGTAGTAGCACCGAACGTCTTTATTCCAATTTTGGATAACGAGGGATTATTGATTGATTTAACTAAGAAGATAATTGATGAAACTGTTGAACTATTGAATCAGTATAAAGAAATCGTATACATCACCATTAATTTAACCGCTTCTTTGGTTAAAGATATAACCTGGTTAATAGAACATCTAGATAGAATTTGTTTTCAGGAGACTAAAAGAATTGCCTTTGAATTAACAGAAGATTCACTTGCAGGTATTGAAATAAGAGAGAATTTAAAACTAATTCGCGATCGGGGTCATTTGTTATTTATAGATGATTTTGGCTCGGGGTATTCCAATTTTCAGTATTTAGCAACATTTCAGTTTGATGGAGTGAAATTGGATAGATTATTTATGGGTGAACAGACAAATAAAAAAGTGATTGTACTTCTATCTAAGTTTATCAAAGCTCTAGACTTAAAATTCATCATTGAGGGTGTAGAGAGGTATGAGCAGCTTACCTTTTTGTTGGAAACAAAATATGACGCGATACAAGGCTACTACGTGTCTCACCCATTAGACAAAGATGATGTAGACAAATATATGAATGAAGTAAATATTTGCTTGTAGAGTCATGGATGTATTTCTCTTTGTAGATATGGAGACAAAATTTAAAGAAAAAGGGGAGAGAAAGCATTGGAAGTACCCACAATACAAATATCTTCAGCCAATATGAGGGAAGTTATTACTACCTTAATTAATGGTTATATACGAATTGAAAAAACGGAAACAGGACTAGCATATCAACAAAAGAGTAACTTTAAAATGGGACAAATAAACATAGTAGCTAATCTTATGGGAGAAGAATGGACCTTCCATGAAACTGGTCAATGTTATTACAATTTTCTAAAATATCTTGTTGAAAAATATGAACTAAGTGGCGTGTGGAGAATTAATGACTTATGGGAACTGAAAAAGAAATAAATTAATTATCATTTTAAATGTCTTTATTAGTTTTATCGCTATTCAGAGTTGGCGATGTCGTTACAGGGGGTGAGTCACATTGGCTCATATTCTTTGTGAAAAAATAGATTTGAACCACCAATATACGCAATTTTAACATGCGTATATTGGTGGTTTTTATTATATTTTGGTTTTTTTACAAGAATCAGTTCAACCCATAATATTTACATAAAGTACATCGCTATCGATTTGGGAAGGAGAATAGAAATGAGAATCCAATGCTGCAAAAAAAGAAAGATTAAACAGTTCTTTTCGAAGCGGGTTAATGAACAATTATTTTCGTGATTAAAGGGGGAACGAGTTTGAAAGCTTCTCATTGTAATGAATGTAAAAAAAACTACTCCTATGAATGCCGTAATTGTTTTCATGATGATCATGATGACATTAATGATCAAGGCTGGTGGTGTTGTGATTGTGATACATTCAATTTTTGGGATGAATCAGAGTACGAAAAACATCAATTTATTATTGTTTTAGAAGATAAATCAAAAATGGATCAAAAAGTTTCTGTTCCAACAAAATTCAAAAAACAATTATCACCTTTAAGGTATCCAGGTGCGAAAAGCAAGCTTATATCCTATTTATCTACCTTGTTAAACTATACTAAATGTAAAACAATCATATCTCCATTCGTTGGTGGAGGTAGTTTTGAATTAGCACTGCTTGAATCAGGCATTACACAGAAGCTAATCTTAAATGACCTTGATTACGGAATTTACTCTTTGTGGTGGTGTATGCTAAATTCTCCTGATGCCTTAATAGATCGTATTTATTCATTTAGTCCAACTCATAAAGCATTTTTTGAAGCACGAAGATTAATCAAAAATGATTATCTTAATTTAAATATGATAGATGCAGCATGGATTACCTTAATGGTCAATAGACTTGCTTTTAGCGGAATCGCAAAGGCTAATCCTTTAGGCGGTAAAAATGGATCAAAGGATAATTTAATTTCTAGATGGAATCCACTTACATTAGAAAAAAGAATTAATAAAATCCATTCAATGGCTGAAAATATTGAAATCCACTGCGAACAAGCAACAACCTTCATTGAAAACTGGTTTTGGGACGACAATGCTACTTTATTTATCGATCCTCCTTATTTTTCTAAAGGTAAATTTCTATATAACCAATACTTTAAAGAAGAACAGCATATAAGCCTCGCATTACTTTTACGCGCTTTACATTACGGGTACCCTAGTGCAGATATTATCGTTACATACGATTACAACAAATTTATAGACAATATTTATTACGCTACTGACAAGCGTGAAATTATTGGTAGAAAGTATTCAATTTAAACAACAAACAATGTTGCAACAAAATTGACATGAAGGAGAGAGTGGATATTTAGAGGTACCTAAAAAAGCTGATTCTAGAACAGAAACAGACATATCAAATCGAGAAATGAGGGCAGATATCTTGAGAGACATAGGTATCTGGCTTTCGATATAGACGGTAAACAAATCATTCATGTGGGAAGTGGTCTTATTCACTGCCAATGGAAGAGGTTAGAATTTAGTAAGGTTAGTTTAAATAAGAAGAATTCATTTTGAGAAGAGATATTGTTCAAAATGGATTCTTTTCTTTTTAAATGAAAAGAAGCCGGGAAATATATCTGTGAATTCTTTGAAATGAGCGCATTCTTCAGAATAAAACTTTCTTTATTGACCATAATGTTATTTAAGAGGTGAATCGCCATTATTTTGAAAACAATCTATGTACTCAAGAGAAGATATGAAGGGGGTTTTTATGACAATATCCATGCCTTATTTGGCTAAATTGCTTTCTAGTAAGTCTCAAGAATTAATCTTATTCCCAACTGAACAGTGTAATTTTCGTTGCGTCTATTGCTATGAGGATTTTAAAATTGGAAGAATGTCTAAAAGGACTGTAGATGGAATTAAAGCACTGCTAAAGCAGAGAATTCCTGAATTGAGTGAGTTACATTTATCTTGGTTTGGAGGAGAACCGTTAGTAGCTAAAGATATAGTACTTGATATCTCATCCTACGCAACCGAATTATCAGAACATCATTCCGATATTAGCTATTTTAGCTCTATTACAACAAATGCATATTTATTAACTCCAAAGGTTTTCGTTGATTTAGTTTCAGTGGGAGTAAAGAACTTTCAAATTACTTTAGATGGACCAGATATTATTCATAATCAACGAAGACTTCGTGCAAATGGTGAAGGTACATTCGATCGGATTTGGACACATTTAACATACATGCAGGAAAGTAATAAACAGTTTAATGTGACATTAAGAGTTCATTTTGATTTAAAGTCGATTGAATATATGCAGACGTTTATCGATGTTCTACGGAACCAGTTTGCAGATGACACACGTTTTAAAATTCTTTTTAAGCCTCTTGAGAATCTTGGTGGACCAAATGATCATTTAATAGATGTGGTGCCATTTGCAGACAGAGATAAAATAATAAGTACCTTTTATCAACGATTATATAGAAATAATCAAACTAAAATACGCGATAATGATGTAAATCCTTATGTTTGTTATGCTGCCAAACCAAATTCTCTAACAATTAGAGCAAACGGAAGTATTGGAAAATGTACGGTAGCCCTTAATGATCCCAGAAACCAAATAGGTGTTTTACAATCAGACGGGACTTTAAAGATTGATAATAATCGACTGAATCCTTGGTTTAACGGGTTTAGTAATTTAGATGAAAACATTCTAGCCTGTCCATTACAAGGCATAGATTAAGGAGACAAAATTATGGCTAATGAAAACGATGTAATTAGAATAACCCCAGCATCTATTAAAATTGATGAAGTTGGACGGGTAATAATTGATGATCCCGTTTTCGCTGAGGTATTGGTAAGATCTAATGATCTTAACTTAGGCGGAGAATTGAGTTGTAATGTTAATATAGGGACTTGTGTACCTATAACACCGACAATTAATACCGGTGGTTGTGGTGGCAAAAAGCTAGATGAAATTGAAGTTAGTGATAAATTTAAGGACTTTATTAAAATTGACGATATTCGGGTAATAGAAAATCTCGACTCTATACGTGAGCACATTTTAAGAGACGGTAGTTCTAGAGGAGGACCAGCTGTTGATCGCCCAATTTAAACGCGTAGAACAAATTTAACTTAACTTGTATTGTGAGTTGACATTTCGAGCACATAGATTTAATTTTGTTTGAAAATCAAAGAGTCATTTTATATACTAAGATATAACGTTTCGATTAACTGATTATCTCTAACCAAACGGTGAAGAGTCAAAAAAGCACTTCAATAGCAAGTGTTCAATTACTTCAAAGGGAGTAGTGTGGACATTTGTCATGTTGAAGTGCTTTTTCATGTTATTGAAATGAAAAAGCATAAGGGAGTCAAAGAATATGACACAAGAAATTACATTATTTGATCAACTAGTATCAACTAAAGAAAGTTTTAACCACCTGGTAATGAAAATTATTTTACATTATCAAAAGAACAATTTGGAGAGCAGCACAAGCCTAGCTGAAGCTCTTATTGTTGTTAATGAAGTACAGCGTGAAACCGCATTAGCAATTGCTAATGAATATTTCCAACATGGTTTCTTTAAGGGCTTTGATTCAAGCAGTCCTAACTACACAACTATTAAACTGGAATGTTTAGAAGAGAAGATTCAAGTCTCAGCTGAAGAATACATTTTAGCCCTTCAAAGAACGATTACTGTTCACGATAAGCTTTATGATCAAAACAGACCAATAATAACTGACTCTATGTACGATGGGTTATATCAAGAACTAATAAGACTTGAAGCGGCCAAGCCACATACTGTTACTCCAAATTCTCCAACACAGAGAATTATTACAAGCTTTGCTGAATCTCTTGAAAAAGTTAGTCATAGCCAGCCTATGTTATCACTTGGTAAAACAACTACAGAAGACGGCTTATTAAAGTTTATTAATTTAAAAGAAGGCGAATCAATAATTGTCCAAAATAAAGAAGATGGCTTAACTATTGCTGCCGATTACGTAGGGAATTACAACTTTGGTTCTCTTGATGATAGTGTCACTAGAGGTAATGGATATATCGGAGAACGTGTGTTTCATGCATTCTCTCAAATCCAAAATATACCTAAGAGAATTCCTTTTACAAAAAATCTAAAATTACGGTTTGAGGTAGTCGTACCATATGATGATTTTAACCGTGTTAACATCAACGGAGAATACTCTAACCCTCGAAACCTGGCTTCTGGTACTATTCGTTCACTAGATGGCTCATTAGCCCGAAAAAGAGGTTTAAAAGCATATGTTATTGAGATTATTGAAATTGAAGATATGGAATTCACGTATGACACTGAGCGTATAGAATTTGTTAAATCATTAGGTTTCGAAGTTTCTGATACAGTTGTATTTTTTGGTGACAATATTTTCAATAGAGAAGAAGAGACTGCGCGCTTTTTAGAGTTCATTCAAACATACGATGAAAAGGTAAGGCCTCATCTCTCTCGTATGATTGATGGTTTAGTTATTAAATATAACAGACTAACTTTAAGAGAAGAATTAGGGTATACAAGTAAGCACCCTCGGTGGGCGATAGCATACAAGTTTTCTTCTCAAGATGCAATTACAACACTAAGAGATATAGTCATCCAGGTAGGTAAGACCGGCCAGCTAACTCCTGTGGGAGAGCTAGACCCTGTAGAAATCGGTGGTACTATCAATAGTCGTGCTACGCTTCATAACTTTAAAAACATAACGGTCAAGGATATTCGTGTAGGTGATCAAATCTTATTAGCAAGAGCTAAAGATGTTAGTCCACAAGTCATTAAATCATTTCCTGATTTAAGAAGCGGTAAGGAATTTATTTTAGAAATACCTCCATTTTGTCCAGAGTGTGGCGGTCCTATAGAATACAATGGCGAAAATCTATATTGTAGAGGAACTGATTGTGAACCGCAAAAGATTGGCAAACTGGAACACTTTGTTTCTAGGAATGCTATGAATATACTAGGACTTGGAGAAAAAACAATAGAAACGCTATACGAAATCGGACTTCTTCAAAACTTCTCAGATATTTATAATTTAAAGCATCATAGAGAGGCCATAACGGGTTTAGAGGGCTTCGGGACAACGACCTTCGATAAATTGATTAAGGAAGTTGAAAAAAGCAAAAAACAGCCTTTAAACAACGTTTTATACAGTCTTTCAATTAATCTAATTGGAGAAACCGCTTCTAAAGATTTAGCAAGGGTTTTCTCATCGATACACGAAATACTGCAGCTCGCTGAAAATCCTACCAAGCTTAAAGCAAAGATATTAAGCTTGAGTAATTTTGGTGACAAAATGGCCTTTGAGTTTGTATCCTATTTCACAAATAAAGAGAACATTGATCTAATAAATAAATTATTAGATCACGGTTTAACAATGAATTCAATGTTTAAACGAACTATAGAAAATTCAATAATAAAAGATAAAGTATTCGTAATTACAGGTTCTTTCACAAGGGATCGGAAATCATTTAAAGAGGAAATTGAATCTCTAGGTGGGAAAGTTACTGGCTCTGTAAGTAAGAAAACTAATTACTTATTGATGGGTTCAGGGGTAGAAGGAAAAACGAAACATACTGATGCAATAGAATTAGGTATCAAAATCCTTTCAGAAACTGACTATTTAGAGCTAAAAAAATAGCAATAATAAAGCGCGGCTGCTGCCGTGCTTTTCTTATTGAAAAAAATCTTAGAAAATAATAAAAAAGGATGAGTCTATATGAAAACAACAACATATATAAAAACATATTTTCGAATTAGTTGTGGTTATGAAATGGGTGGAGGAATGAATGAAGACAAATATGAATTCTTTCAATCTGAAATTCAAAAAATTTTTGTACTATTAGGATTTGAAATTGTTAAGAGTAAAATTGCGGGAGCTTCAGATACAGCTTATCGAAATAAGGAATCACTGTACCTACATCCCCAGAATTTTAGTGGGTTTATCCTTGAAACATCAATCTGTGAAATTGAAGCTGCAATAAAAGCTAGTGCTTTGAAATTAAATTGTGTTGATACCTATGAAGTATTATATGATGCAGATGCGGAGTTTTTACTGAGAAAGTTACAAGAAGCAAAAGAAGCTATCAGGGAAGAAATCTTTGAAAAACATAAAACGACGCGTAAAACAAATTTTGTGAGAATTGGCCTTTCAACATCTCAAGTATCTGTTAAGTTACTTGATAGAAAATTAAGCAATAGTTTATATCGGGAATTCATTTCAAGTTTGGTAAATGAAATGGTGAAACAAAAATTAATAAAACCAGCATCCAATCATCCAGAGTACTACCGTTCATTGAATCGAACGGAGTTAAGAGCTTGGGAAAGAGTCAATGGTCCAGCTTTTAATTCTTTACCGGTAGTTGAACAAAATGAGGAAGAAGAGAATCTTTTCACCTTGTTTGATATTAGTTATTAGGTCAGGATAATAAAAATTAGTTTTTTAGGAATTAATATCCTTTTATTTATATATATTCAGTTGTATAATACAAGCATACTATTCATTTACGCATTCCCCTAACCATACGGTATAAGGGTTTACAATCACACTTCATTTAGAAAGTGTCCACACTACTTCCACCAAGGAATTAGTCTGTTCATTTACTAGATGAAGTTTTTTTATGTGTTTCTAAATAGTAAATAAATTTTTAGGAGGCTAACATATGTTAGTGAATGATTTAACTTTAGCAAAAATTGCAGTACAGATGGGGTATCAACCATTTGTAGCAGAAAATCAGGAATTGCGACTATCTAAAACCAATTGGATTACAGATTATACAGTTTTAAATGACTTTATAACCGACTATAACGCAGCAATTGCAACTGGAGACTCAGAAGAATTTCAGATTTCAGAAGACTTTTTCCAAAAAAACAAGAAAATAATCAACAGAGCAATAAAAAAAGAAGCAACAATAATAATTGCTGAAAATTCATGTTTTGGGAAAGGGTTTTTAACAGAAGAAATAATTAGTCGTGTAGATCTTCTAGAGTTTTTAATTAGCAGTAATGAATTAAAGGAATTTAAAGAGTACATTGCATCAAATAATCGTTATAACCCTACGTTTGAAAAAGCAAAAGGGTTTATCGAAGAATGGATTGAGGAAAGACCTATCGACTATATTGGGCTACTAGTTGGTCGTTTAATTACTAAAGACTATGAACAATACTTTCAATGTGGTATTACAGGAGATGCTTCTATCCAAGATGCAAGAAGCAAAAATAGTTCTGTCTACTCTTTGTATGAAACGAATCAAGATTTTGGTGGTACAGCTATTCGAATAGCAGAAAAAGCCCCTTCTAATCTAAATGTTACTTTTGAGCTGAATTTACAAAATGCTTCAAATAATCTAAATCACAAAGTGGCAGCTTGGCAATTAACATTAGCTGGCTTTGTTGAAAAAGAACCAAATAAATTCGAATTTAATGCAACTCGAAGAACAAAAAACTAAACATTAAAAATGAAAAATTAGACCTAAAAAATGAACTATAAAACCAATTTTTTATGGTATAATTATTCAATAATATTCACATTTTATAACTCATACCATACGGTGAAGGGTTTTCATTTTGAAAACGCTATTTGTGCGGATTCTGAGGGCATTATTGCCTATTCAGAACCACAAATGGTGTTTTTTTTTTTTAACGTTCATATTGGTTGTTAGTTTTTTGACTAAATAGCGTATAAAGAGAAAATGGAAGTAAGATTTTTATCTAAATCGAAAGGGTGGTTGTTTAAAATGAAATTTTTACAAAAAAAAACTAAAGTTATTGTGCGTTCACGGATATCAAAAAAAGAACTGATTAGGCCAATAGCGGATTATGTAGATGGCAAACTGTATAATAGCATAATCGAATATTTAGAGTTACATATGCGTGAAATTAAAAGGACTGGATTTTCATACTCTTTTAATGAGATTGTTCAAAATCCAGAAATATTCCAACGATTTGTTGATCAATTAGTTCATCCTGATTATATTATTGATTATGGTGAAATTGATGAACCTATTTGGATTATTAAATCATACAAAAAGAGTGCCCCACTATTTTTAATACCTGCATCTAAAAGTGTTCCCAACCCAACTTTAAAGTTCCTTAATCAAGTTTTAAGCACTTATGGTTATATTAACAAAAAGCCTAAATATGAAGCTAAATCGATAAAGCCAAATGTCCAAACCTCCGATGAGGGTTAATAATCTTTAATTAATACACTATTCACATAATAAGTAAAACATAGTAGAATATTAGTAAAACTATGCGAAGCACGCATGTTATCTATCAATAGATAACTGCGTGCTTTTTTTTAGGAGATGTATAAGTGAGAAAGATAATAATGACTATTTTAACATTACCATTGCTTACTATCACAGGATGTGAAACACCAGATTACGGTTCTGAAAAAGAAATGTCCACGGGTTTTGAAATCACTAATGGTACTGAAGTTGCTTCTTTCAACGGCTATGTTGTGGAAGTAACTGAAGACAACATTATTCGAATTAAGGTGCCCAAAAGAGGGGATCTGATACAAAATGGGTGGACTATTAATGAAGAGGGTGTTATAAAGGTTGCTCTAGCATCTGTGATGATTCCGACAGAAAATTTACCTCTTTCTAAAGAAACGAATGCGGCGTTAAAAGATATTCTTCTGAATCAAGAGATAACAGTAGATGTTCTTGAAGGTGCTACCTCCTCAACAATTGCTGATACTAAAGGCTTACATGATTTATGGGGATATATTCAATTAAAGGACTCAGACTCTTCTATTCAAGAACTGCTTATCAAAAATGGATTAGCCATTATAGATAAAAGTTCCCCTTTTTTAGAGGGCTATATGACAGAGTTTGAAAATTTACAAACTGCTGCTCAAAATAATACTTTAGGCGTTTGGGCAATTGATGGATTTGTTAATTTAAGTAGTTCATTTGAAGGCCATTTTACTAATTTTGCAGATGTAAATGAAGCGGAAATTAAATCAATCATTAAAGAAATAAAAGCAAAGAGCTGGAATATAGAGAAGCTAATTCAGAAATAATACACGATATATAACCTGAAAAATCAATTGTTATTAAAATGCTACATTTTTTTCTTTTTGACAACACTGTAATCAAAACGTAGTTTATTATTTAGAAGTATAGAAAAATTAAAGGATTGATTATATGAGCAAAAAAACAGTTGTAAAAATTTCAGATATATACCCAGGGAAAAATCTCAAAATTAATAAAGCAATTTCATACTTAAATATTCCAAAATATGACCGTTCTACTTTATTTAAAGAATATCCGCTACCTAGCTACACGGATTTGAAGCTTCCTACAGGGATTATTGATGTTGTAATTGATTCACCGCATGCTTTCGAAAGATGGAATTTAAGGGTAGGCCCTATTACAACGGAAGGAATAATTACAAATATATTTAGAATGGCCATATTAACGCAGCCTAATCGAATAAGGGTATTAGAAAAAGAGTTAGCTATTTTAGATGACGAGTTTGTATTTTCATTCAGATTTGAAAATTCAATATTCACTATTACCACTTTTTATGGACGAATCTCTTTATTACCAATGCTCTCTAACGTTGATGTATTAAGGAAATATAATCTACACTTCAATGAACAAATAAACTTAAATGTTGATATAAACACTTTAAATCGACAGAAACTTCCTCTTACTCCAACTTCAGTTATCGAATTCGAAGACGAGGAAAAAAAGCACCATTTGTTATTTTATTTCAGATGTAATGAAGAACGTAATGTTATTTATCATTCAGTTAGAGAGAGATATTTGGAAGCAGCTAGTGAATGGAATACTCAAATAATTGATTTATCACATCCCAGTCGATTCATATTATCAGATACTCAATTGCATTTACTTGGTTTATTAGGCCATAACCTTTTCATAATACAATACATGTACAAAGCAGATCCAGATCGTTTAAAAAAATTACATGAAACACATTCTAGAACAGCATTAAGACGATTTGCTAAGAAAAAAGGTTGGAAATATATACAAAAATAAATTACCAGCGGCTTTTTTATCACTGAACAGTGCTGAAGATAAATAATATAAAGTGCCATTACCTTAACGCTAAATCAAATTAATTCAGTATTTAAACAGCGATTGGCATCTAAGACAACAGAATATTTATTACAGATTAAGAAAAACTCAATACATTAAAGAGGGGCTTGAAAGAAATTTGTTTAAATTTAAATCAGATAATGAGATAGAGATACCATATAGGTCCATAAAGGACACTTTAGAGGATATAGATAAAGACAGTGAGATGGTTTTTGAAAAATCATATCAACTCATCACCACTAACCCAAGAGCAAAAATTTCTGCTTTATGTCAAACAGTAATAATCTTTATATTATGGTTTATTTTATTTGATTTTTATAGATATTATATTGGTACATTAGAAAATCATAGTCCCTTATCAAACCTATATAATTTAATTTCAGTACCAAAAGAGAATCTTTTAATTGAAATCGCATTAGGTTTTATTAACACATATCTATCTGTATTTTGTTTAGGGATTGCTATCGCATACTTACTGGAAAGAATTATTCTAGAGCGTCATTTATCAAACAAAAGTCTTAATAAGTATCTAAAGCGACGAAAAAGGTTACTGCCTGCTTTGTTAAGCATTCCATTCTCATTAATATTTTCACTATTCATCCTTGATGAGATGAAGTTTAATTATGTCTTTTTAAGAGATTTAATTGTGTACTTGTTTATGTTTATTACTATCTATATTTATCGATACAATAGAATAGTTTTCAAGTTTTCCTACTATATGAAAAAGCAAGTTTTAACTAAATACTTAGAAGCTATTGAACTATTAATTGAAGAAGCTATAGAAGAGGAAAAAGAGAATAAAGACGAAATTTAAAATTACATACTGTTATTTACTTCTGGCACTTGTTTGTCCTTTTTTGAGAGAAACGTGAAATTGTTATAGATTTAGAAATATAGAAAGGGATGAACAAGATATGTTAGAACAAATATCCTTATTTGATGAAAAATGCAATGCAGACAACGGACAAGATAACGTGAAACTTATCATTCAAGAAGAACCGACACTAATTCCTTATGTTGGACAGAAAGTAAAGATTAAAGTACCTGAAGATGAAAATTGTGAAATTTATCAGTATTTAAAGGGGTATTGCAGCTCTCTATTATCAAAAGTTGGTGAAATCCAGGAAATAAAACTATATCCTTCAGGTAAATACACATGTACAGTTAATTTCCTTGGTGATATCGTGTTATTAAATCCTGAGAATCTTTACCTCTTATAAAAATATAACTGAAAAGAAAGGAGGATTGTATGGCTACATCCATGTTTAAAGTAAATACTTTTATTAAAATCAATCCTACAGTGCAGTGTCCATATGAGTTAGAATATGAAATAGAGATTTTTGACGAGGGTTTTAAAAAACGACTAAAAATGCTTCAAGATATGGACTTTAAAGTTGTAATTTTAGAAAATCTGTTCAAATATAAGATTACATTAATGCGTAGGTTATTTCTTTCTACTTCCTTCAAAAATATTCCACCATTTCATGATCTTTATCTAGTAGATACTCCAGCTATTATTCGGTTCTCTACAAAGAAAGAAGCAGAGAAGTTTAATTTGAAATTTAATGATTGTTTGAGGGAAGCACTAAATTATGAACAAGAACAATATATTAAGTTAAGACAAGAAGCTAATTAAACAACTTTTATTGTTATTGATGTATATTAAAAAATTGTTATAATTAATTTAAGTAGAGAAGTACTTTACTAACCACTTTTGTGTGGACTAGTAAAGTACTTCTCTTTTTTTTTAAAAAAAATCTAAAGGGCGTGCTTTTAAATGACAACTTTAATAATTGCTGAAAAAAGAGATGCTGCGAGATCAATAGCAGAAGCATTGTCTCCACAACACACAGATAAAGAAGGATTTATTCAAGGTTCTAATAATCTTATATACACATGGGCAAGCGGACATCTTTTAGAAATAAAATCCCCAGGTGAAATGAAGAAAGAATGGGAAGATTGGGCATGGGAAACTCTCCCCATGATTCCTGAAAGCATTCAACTAAAACCTATTGCAAAATCACTTAAACAATTAGGTGTTATAAAAAAATTAGTAAACGATGCTTCTGTTATTATCAACGCGGCGGACGCTGGAACGGAAGGTGAAGTAATCTTTAATTTTATAGCAATTTACTTACGCTTTAATAAACCTATATATCGCTTGTGGACGTCTTCATTACAACCTGTGGCCATTCAGAAAGCGTATAAAGCAATGAAGCCTGCAAGTGATTATAACGCCTTAAAACAGGCTGGTTTTTCAAGAGCAATCTCTGATTGGATTATTGGGCTAAATGCAACGCGTGCATTAACGTTGGCTGGTGGTGGTAAAACGATTCATGCGGGACGGGTGCAAACTCCAGTTCTAGCATTAGTTTATGACAGGTACAAAGAAAGATCTTCTTTTACAAAGTTGAAGTATTTCCCACTATTAGCCACATTTTCTCAAGGAGATGAGAAATATCAAGGATATTTTGTTGGGGATCGTATGACAGTTCTAAACCATGCAAAATCCATTTGTGAAAAGATTAATATGCAAAGCGGTAAAATAACATCGATAAAAGAGGAAAAAAAGCAGACTCCTCCGCCACTATTAATGGATTTGACTGATATTTCAAGGATTGCTAACCAAAAATTTAGTTACACAGCATTTAAAACACTCGAAATCATTCAAGAATTATATCTTAAAAAATATGTCACTTATCCGCGTACCGGGTCCAGATACATCACAGTGGATGAAATTCCATTAATGCATAAATCATTTGATGTACTAAAAGACCAATTCTCAGCTTTAGCACACAATGGAGATAAAAGCCTGGTTAATGAAAAGAATAGTCGAATAGTAAACCCTAAAAAGGTCGTTGATCACCATGCACTCTTACCTGAACCAGTTATTGCAACAAATCTTAGTAAGGATGAAGAAAATGTATATATGATTGTTGTGGAGCGATTTTTCTCTCAATTCCAACAGCCTCTTCACTACAATCAATTAGAGGTCGAAACTGAAGTACAAGGTATCTATTTTAAATCTAAATTCAAACAAACGATAAACCTTGGCTGGACAGCTATTTTAAAGGAAGAAGAATATGATGAAAATACTGTAAAAACGGATGGACAGGAACTCAATGGTTATCCTACATTAGCGGAGGCAGAAGTGGTATGTAAGGATGTTAAAATAGAAGAAAAGGAGACATCACCACCAGCAGCGTATACTGATGGCTCTCTTATTGATACGATGTCTAATATAAGTAATAAGATTTCTGATCCATTTTTAAAAGCAAAATTAAAAGATTGTGGAATTGGAACAAGTGCCACACGTGCTAATATAATTAAAAAATTGATTGAAACTGAATACCTTGCTTATGAGAAAAAATCTATCTCGATCACAAAAAAAGGAATCAATGTGATTGAAATGTTACGGAAAACAAATATTCGATTACTGACTTCACCAGAATTAACAGCCCAGTGGGAGAAAGAATTGGAGGAAATACGAAATGGGAAGTCGAGTAAATCGTTTATGGATGGTATTAAGAATTTCGCAAATATTATTATCGAAGAAGCCAAAAGCTTAAAAGTTAATTCTGAAGATTTTATACAGACTTATGGAAAGTGTCCCACTTGTGGCAAAAACATTTTATTGAATAGAACAAGTTATTATTGTTCAGGGTATAAAGAAGGATGTAAGTTTTTCATTTGGGCAACTCAATTCCATAAAAATATAACGCCAAAAATGTTAGAACAACTACTATTAAAAGGCAAAACATCCAAGCTTACTTTTTCTTCGCAAAAATCGACAAAATCAGCATATAAAGCGAAATTAATTTTACCCAAAAACCTAGATGGCGGTAAGCTCGAACTCGAATTTGACGCAAAACAATAAACAATTCTGAATTATCTAGTCCTTTTGCAATTAGGTATATAATAATGTAGAATAAAACTGACTTTACATTAACAAAATATAACAATATTTTTTTAAAAAATTTAATTTGTAAAAAGGATGGATGATTCTTAATGGGCCGTCAAAAAACGTACGAGTTTGTCCGAATAAAAGATAAAATGATAGAAGAGGATATATTAATAGTAATTGCAAATATTAGAGAGGTCATAAAAGACTCAAATACCGGAAATGTTAATGTGTTATCACGTCATTCACATTCTGCAGAATATCCGTTAAACAATATCCCTTTGGATATACAGGTATTAGAAGCCGTTGAACCAACTGAAATAAGCCCTCAAGAATTTGACCAACTCACTAAACTATATAAAAATGATATTAACAGCTTTTTACTTTACACACCTTAATTTTTTCTATATATCTAGAGAATTGTTCTCTTAGAAATATTTCTTAGAAGGGCGGTTAGTGAGTTATGGCAAACAATATTGAAAATACTATGGATTTATTTAAAGATTACCCTTATATGCATGGGGTTATTGAAGATCATAAGCTTGAAAATGAGCTTCATCGTATAAAATGGCATTTTTTCGATGAAAAAGAGGTTAATGAACAATTTGGAAAAATATTAGAGACATACGAGTTGTTGACTTCCTCTGCTATTCCTAACATTATTTCTGGTCGTGAAAACGCGATACAAGATTATGTTAATATCGGAAACCAATTACATGTATTCTCAAAAGAACAAGCTAGACATGAGTTAAATATGTCAAATGAAGATGTAGCAAGGCTCTTTGCAAAAGTTGAATTAGGTGGCGCAAAATATTGCACAAAAGAAAATCCTCAACAACTTTAATTGCATTTTAAAACAACGGGTTTTTTACCTGTTGTTTTTCTTTTTTAATTGTTTAGCTATTAACAAAGTCATATATATGTGGTAATATTAAGGAAAATATCATGTGCAAATTGCGAAGAACGCATTTATCCTAAAAGGGATAGATGCGTTTTTTTTTCGATTTCTCACATAAGAAAGGATAGATATAAATTATGAGCACAATTATTTTCATTCATAAAGTAACTAAGCTAAAATTTGAATTCTCTTATATTGAGATACGGTCACAGTATGCACTTCAGTTCCAAAAAGAACTTTTAATGCTTCATGTAAATAGAAAGGAATATGAAATATTTTGCTCATGTAACAAGCTGGCTCGAATGCATACACGACTTAATTCAAATAGCGGTAAAATCTACTTCGCCACAAATGCTGGTCTAGCAAAAGAACACAAAGAAGGTTGCATACATTTTGAAAATTTAACTGATACACAATTACAAGGTGTTTATTACCCAGCAATAGAAATTAAGAGCTATGATCATATAAAACTTTCCGTTAATCATTTGGGGATAGTAGATGTTTCTTCAGGTAATAACCGTAAGAAAAGTTATTCACTTAATAAAAGAAACAGTTATAACAAAGGTAACATGACTATCGGTAGTTTTGGCCGTGAATTACTCAGCAGAGCTTGGGAGTTAGCTATGGATAACCACTTTTACAATAATATTGAAGAAAATGGGATAAAAAAATATAAATATCCATCCATCTTTGTAATGAGACAGGCTTTAAGTAGTTTATTCATAGGGAAAGATAATCCACAAGTGAAGGTTGAAATAAGTAAAAAAAATTTTTTGCAGGATAAATTAATGCTAGGATTTGAAAAAACCGGAAGAATATATCATGAAAATAAAAGGGGTGTAAATCCCGTTATCTTAATGCCCTTTAAAAAGGAAAATATAGAGATTGATTTCGATGAATCCTATCATCTACTCAAATTGCCTGGTTACGATAATAACGAGAGAGAATTGTTAATTGATAAAAACGAATGGTTAGAAATCACGAAAACAGATAAAACTAGAGTGAATTATTATAATCACAATCAATTTTTCATTATAGGATTAGGTAAAACAAATACATACAATAAGCCTCCAATTATATACAATGCGGAATTAATACCAACAACTGATCGAGGGTTATTTGTAGACAGTTCCTTTGAAAATAAATTATTTGTTCAACTTGAAAAAAATAGACGTAATTTTATTAAACCGAATCAATTACTGGAAGTACTAGATTTTTTAAAACCTGATGCTATTTTGCGCGATACGTATAGACCTTATATCATTGAAGTATTCGGAATGTCTGAATCTGAAATGGAGTACCATAAATCCCGTTTAAAGAAAATAGAATACTATGAATCATTAAGTGATTACGGTTTTTATAAGTGGGATGCGTTCAATATGGAAGATATAAAGCCGTTCCCTAAGAAAATACCAGGTAAAACAAAGGAGAGATAATAATGTATGAAAAAGTCAAAAAAGAAATGATAAGTACCATTCAAAACATGTCCTTAGAAGATGATTTTTGTGAAGTACAAAAGAAGTTAGAGGCATTATTTAGCATCCTGATTTCTACAAAAGCGTATATACCTAAATTGTTTGAACATGAGCCAGTTACTGATAAATATGATGAGCAAAAGAACCATGCTAGTTCGCCAAAAGGATATCAATTAGAACGGAGATTAAGAGGAGGAATACTTCAAATCACTGACGATCATTCAATTTATGTTCCTGAAACGATAATTCGGAATCAAAATTTTAAAAAAGGTGATATGATCAATCCAAAAAAAATCCCCAATTCAAATAACTTCTTTTACGAAAAAGTAAAAGACGGTCCTAAATTAGTCAATGACTCTAGAGGCGAAATAGATTATTGTATCGTTTCTGAACAAAAAGTTAATAGCCTGTATACAGCTTCGCAATATTTAGCAGATGGTGTAGCAACCCTTATTAAATTAGACAATGAGGTACCAATGGCATTTCTTATCAGTGAAGAGGATACACAAAAATTTAGATTAGTACCCGGAAGTATTGTGAGTATAGCCTATGACAAGAACAAACCAACAACAAATAGGGTTATATGGTGTTATCAAGAAGAGGATATTCCTAAAAGACCAAAGCCATCAGGCTATTATAAAACATCAAATTCAGCTACAGACCCAGAGGAATTAAAGAATGAATCCAATAAAAATGACTTATGGGTTAGATTCGAAAATTCGAAAAGCCTTTTAGACGATAAAGAAGTACTGTTGATAGGCTCCGACTTTAAAAAAGCTGAATATAATCAATTGGCCTCTGAGGTAAATTTCAACTTAACTGTTATGACAGGACATGAAAAAGAAACTCAACTACAAGCAGCTATTCGAAACAGTGACATGGTATTAATAGCTAGCGGGCACTTAACACATCATCGTTCTGAATTACCAAGAGAAATCTGCAAGTTATATAACATCCCAATGAGATTCATTTCATTGAGTGTATCTGGTATGAAAAGAGGCCTTCTAGATTTTATTGAAAATCCGGAAGTTCTTGTTTCAAACAGTTACTAGAAGGAGACAAATTGATGTCTAAGAAAAATATTTATCCTTTTTTATTATTAGGAACTTACATTTTATTTTTATGCTCCTTTTTAACTTATATCTCGTTTGTAGCATTAGGAGCAGAAGATATTTTTATTAATGCTTTCAAACATCTACTTATCTAACAAATCATAACTGAAAGGAGGTTTTATGATGTTTAAAAAACTTCTATCAAAAAATGGTTCTAGTAATCCAACAATCTCATTTCGCAATGGTAAAAATGAAATCACTTTCTCAACAAATATAGAATCTTATGAGAGTATTAAAAGCTTCTTGGAAAACCGAATAGAGAAACAATTAATCACACGATTAGAATTATCCAATCTAATCGAAGGAGAATTAAATGAACATGCATCAAATGATGACGTTCAAATACACCTTATGTCAATAATCCCTAGTTTGATTAATGTAGTATTTCAGCACAATCATTATGCATTTATCTTCCAACAGGATACCTTGACAGACCTTAGCCGTTCTGATGATCTTCAGCAAGCGGTCTTTGCTTTAACACAGATGAAATATTATTATTCTATTACTCATATCCTTGATTATTTATTAGGTTATAAAGAACCTAAGGAACCTTTGAGCTTTATGGAAATATACCTGGTCTATACTCTTATTAATAGCATTCTGTTTAACACTTCAAAGCAGATTGATGCGGTCTAAAAATACATATAATTACAGGTGGTCCTTTAATTCTTAAACTGAAAGGAAGTAAGAAATGACACATGAAGAATTTATGGAGCAGTTGCCATTTAGTAAAGGTATCTGGATGGCATTAGCGACAATCAATGAACTAGTTAACGAGGGGTTCACCCATGAAGATACAAACAAAATTCTGTTATATGCCGTACAAGCTCATGCTAATAATGTTTTTGTAGGGAACGAAAAAAAGTTAAACTAAAAGTGGAGGAATAGAATCATGAATTCTAATGTAGCTGCAGCTGTATCTACAACAACCATAGAGAATGTCGTTAATTTACCTTCCTATACAGTTGTAATACAAATGAATATGGATAACTACAGTTTTGAATTACTAACCAATTTTGAATTTATGGCGGGAAGTAAAGAAGCAGCCCTTAAAGTTGCTGGTCCTATGCTAAATGACCTCATACCATTTGTAGAGGCTAATTACGATTCAAATCAACAAGAGTTAACAATCAGAATAGAAGATAATAAGTACTTTGATAGTATTGAGATACGTAATTTTGAAATATATGACGAATCTCAATTTGATCTTGTTTCAACTCTTAGCTCAGCTACTAATCTTAAATGCTATTCTTTTGTCTCAAGAGAACAGTTTTATGAGCACCTAACAACGCAACCTTATAACCTTAAATTTGAAGCTGTAGGTTATGGTATAGCACTCTTAAATTAATGTTGATGACGAGTGACAAAAAAGGAGGAAGAAGGTAATGGGGTATGATATTTCTTTATTTAAAGTACCAGAGGAACTAAAAGTTCAACATATTAATGAGGATGTATTGTTTGATATTGCATATGGTGACGATTATCCAAATTGCTTACTAGTATATACTAATTTTTCCTTGGGTAATCCTAAATCCATAGATTTCGCAGAAGTTTTTAACATTTTTTAACAAATAACGATTTTTTAAAAATCTATAAAATTGATGATTATAATGAAACAAAAAACAGATTACAAACAATGTCTTTAGATGATGAACTATTAAAAAAGATAAACAAGTTTCTTAATGTCATAAAGCATGAATTAAATAAGGGTGAAATAATCTTTTTTTGCTGTGGTTAGTGAACAGCACCAACTACATTAGTTTTAAATGACTTTAATATTCGTCTATAGTTGAGTGAATCAAGAGTATATGTTATTGTTTACTTAATATAAAGTGATATACGAAAATAATCTTATTTGATGCTAACGGAAGCACCGATACATCGTCTTTTCAGACATGTATTGGTGCTTTTTTATTTTAGTATTTGAATAGTGGGGTGATAACTTTGTCGATTGTAGTAGTCATAGCCGAGAAGCCAGATGCTGCTTATGCAATAGCTAATGCACTAACTGACGCATATAAAGAGTGTAACGGCTATTTGATGGGAAATAACGGTCTACTTATAACTTGGACTCAAGGTCACCTTTTAACAATTAAGGAGCCTGGAGAAATCAATCCTGAATGGGAAGATTGGTCTTGGGATACTTTACCCATTCTACCACCTTATTTAACGCTTAAACCGCTTCCTAACGCTCAAAAACAGCTAAATGTTATAGCTAACCTAGTTATGAACTGCCATATGATAGTTAACGCATTAGATGCCGGACTTGAAGGGGAAGTAATATATGCTTACCTGGCAACTTATTTAAAACTTACTGACTTTCCAACAAAACGACTATGGACCGCTTCACTACAACCTTCTGCAATAAAGAAAGCATTTACGGAAATGAAGGATGGTAGCGAATATCAGTATTTAAGAAATGCTGGCTTGGCTCGGAGTATGGGTGACTATATTTTAGGAATAAATAGTACCAGAAGTATTACATTGGCTGGCGGTGGAAAAACATTATCAACTGGTCGGATTCTCTCACCAACTTTAGCTTTAATTTACGATCGACAAGTTGCTAGAGAACAATTTGAAGAGGAAATTTACTATGCACTAAAAGGATCTTTCCAACAAGGTTCGATCTTTTATGATTCTACGTTTAAAGGTGATAGATTAACAGATTATGAAGAGGTTGAGAAAATCATCCGATTAGTTGAAAAACAAGAAGGACTCGTACAGTTTACTGATGATACAAAGTCTCAAATGCCTCCGCTCCTTCCTAATCTTACAGATATAACAGCAATGGCCAATCAACGCCATGGAATCAAAGTATCAGATGGAGTTAAGATTCTGCAAAAATTGTATCTCAAGAAACTGATCACTTATCCCAGGACTTCTAGTCGATACGTAACTCCAGATGAATTAAGCCTTTTACATGCGTCCTACCAAGGTTTGATTGAGGTGTTTCCTAATTTAAAAAAGGGGAGTGACATAAATCGGGTGAACCTTAATAATAAGCGTATATTTAACCCTCAACATGTTCAAGATCACCATGCAATTTTACCTGAAGCTAATAAACCTGTTGATTTAACTGAAGATGAAAAGTTGGTTTATCAAATAATTGTTGAGAGGTTCTTTTTACAGTTTCAACACCCTGTAAAATCGTTGCAGAGGAAAGTTTCAACAATAATTAACGATTACCATTTTCAAACTACATTCAAAAAAATAATTGATTATGGATGGAAAGGTCTAAATATAGATTTTACTCACCACTTAGTTGATGATCTAGATGATGATGAAATGGTGGGACAAGAGGTAGATGAATTACCTAATATTCAGATGGATGTCCATATTAATAATGTTGGTATGGAAGCAAAGGAAAGAAAGACCACGGCTCCCTCACTTTATACTGAAGGCTCTCTAATGAAACAGATGGAAGACATAAACGTACTTATTACGGATAAAAAGTTTAAGGAGGCGTTAAAAGGTTGTGGTATAGGAACTAGTGCTACGCGTGCTGAAACTATAAAAAAATTGCAGGATAATGGATATATTACTTCTCAGAAAAAGAAACTGGAGGTAACAAAGCTAGGGAAGACTGTAATCGAATTACTCCGAAAATCAAAAGTACCTTTATTAACTTCACCAGAATTAACAGCAAAATGGGAACTTGAACTAGATGAGATTAAGAAAGGGAAGGATATACGGCCTTTCAATGATGCAGTAGCTAATTTTACAATGAACTTTGTTGAAGAAATGAAAGTAATTGCTTTAACAGATGAAACCGTAACAACTTTTAGTGCAAAATGTCCATGCTGCGGTATGCCAGTAAAAGAGAACACTAAGGTATATTATTGTACTAAAAACAATACAGATTGCACTTTCTTCTTATGGAAAAAGCAATACAATAAAAACATTTCTCTAAAAATGTTAGATGATTTGCTTCAAAAAGGGGAGACTTCTTTATTAACCTTTACAACCAAAGACAAAAAAAGAAAGTATAAAGCTAGATTAAAAATGGTACTACCTATTCAACAAGGTAAGCTTCAATTGGAGTATATATAGATTTATAAAATTTAGGCTCTGTTAACCCTCCATTTTGTACGAACGGGAGGACTGTAGAAAGGTGGAAAATTTATGGCTAAAACAAGCATTGACACAGGTTGGTGTGTTGAGGGATTGAAAATCATACCCGAAGATAGGGCGTGTTCCGCTTGTGGGGAACACATTTCAGATGAAGATCAAGAAACTAAAGGCGGTTGGTTTGACTTTGACAAAAACGGAGAAGTAGGTTTCGTTCATCTAAATTGTTACCTTGCCGAAAATCAAGCCCCAATGTTGGAAGGACCTAGCTGAGATTGTGAAAAAAGCTAAAAAATAAGTAGTACACATATCGATAAAATAAATAAAAACGCGCTAAGAGCTCATTGAGGAGTTTAAAGCACGTTTTTATTTAATTATTTAAGCGCCAGTAGTTGTAAAAAAGGAGAATTAACCATGTTATAAGAACGGTATTACCTAATAGATTTATTATAATTCTATTTCTACGAATTTTCTTGAAATCTGATTTTGTCCGTACATCACAAAGCCCCTTAAAAAGCGATTTAACTTCTTCATCTGGAGTGTCAATATTAACATTCTTTAATAGCATATTCACTTTATCTTCATTCACTTCTGGAATACGATATACTTCAACATATTTACGACATTTCTTATCCATTTTAAAGATAGAAACTAAATTACTCATAAACATTTCTCCTTCGACACGTTAAGTTACTCATTTGAAAAATGGTCATTATTCAAAGCTTCACTAACACGTTCCATAGCTTTTGCTCTTGTTTCATCGGCCATATTAACGTATAGGCTTGTGGTATTTAAGTTAGAGTGACCCAATTGATCGCTTAATAATTTAATATCGCCATCATTCTCTTCATAATAAACCAATGAAAAGGAGTGTCTCAATTTATGTGGCGAAAGTCCATTTACACTCTTGGAATTTGTAACTTGTTCTAAATAAGCAGAAGTGTATTTCTGGACCATATCTTGAATAGCCCGGTGTGAAATATTCTTTATCCCTCCATGACTTGTTACGAAAAGGAAGGGGGAGTACTCTGCACCTAAGTATCGTTTGTTACGCACCTCTAGGTATCTTTCTATGGCCATTAACGAGTCGATTGTGATTGAAAGGGTTTGATGTGCGCCACCTTTTCGTTCAACAGAAATTTTAATATTATGAAAGTCAATATTATTTATTTCCAAAGAGACCAACTCAGCTAATCGAATGCCACTGCCTAAAAATAGTGAACAAATAGCAAAGTCTCGTTCCTTATCCCGCTTGAAAGTAGATAGTTTCCGATGGTTATCAGCTATTGTGTTTTCATAATCATTATGCAGGAATTCTAAAAATCCTTTTATCTGGTTCTGTTTTAATATTTTATCGTTTAATGCAGATGCTCTTGTAGCAGCAGAGACCTTTATACGTTTTAGCGGAAACTTTTCCATTACATTTCTCTCAATGTAAGTATCACCTGCACCATTTTCCGTTTCATTAACTAAATACTTAAACAATGAACGTAGAGCGCTTTTTGCACGGTTAACAGTAGTGTCTTTTCTTGTTTCATATACTTTATGTTTTTGCTTTATTTCAGAAGCAATATTCTCATTATTCAATTTGTCAAAGTAGGTTTTAACAATATCTTTACGGAGCCCATCTAAGGCTTCTAATGGTACTTCTTTAGCGTTATTAACGCTAACAATACCTTCAACCACTAACCAGTTGAAAAAGGTCTTATATTCGTATATGTACTTCGACAGGGTATTGACTGAGAAGTTATCTTCTTTCTCTTCATAAAACTCGGAAATGTAGTAGGGTAGGTCTTTTAAATTTTCTTTGGCTAATCGTAGCATGTTTTGTTCTTCTTGAGTAAGTGCCAAAAAAATCACTCCTTTTACCTCTAATGAGAACAGATATTCGTATAATACAATTTTTACGAACATTTGTTCCGTTATATTTTTTATTAAATGATTTCTTTATATTGGCGGTAGAGCCTCATAAAATAAATATCTATATCTCCATCAGTTGGATTTACTTCTTCAAATGGATCTGGGCCACAGGTAGCTATGTCATACATCAGATATACTGCCTCTGCAATATTTAAGTGGCTATCGAGAAATTTACCATGTCCTTTATATCGTAAATAATCCCTTATATATTCAACTATGTCCCCATAATAAAACCATTCTACTGTTAACCCGCGGTGGCAAAGTCCCATTACTTTTTCCGCAACTGGCAGTGGGGGTAATGCTAGTCCTCTAAGATAAGAATTGAGCGTAGATTTTGGTATTTCTAATACTTTTGCCATTTCCGACAATGGTAGTATATTCTCTTTTTGGATAGCTTTTAATCTAGCAGCAACCTTTTGTTTTTTAGGTTTCATTGTTCTTTCAGGTATCGGATACATATAAGTAATCACATCCATTTTTTAATAACATATTAAAATTAACTTAATACAAATCTAAACATCTCATAAACAAATATGGGAACACTGCATACCAATTAATTTTAATTGTGAAATACTTTAATTAAATCTTTTTAATCCCGGTTAGTTTAAAAACTCTGTAAAGTCTTCCGTGAAACCATCAATTAATTTACAGGGGATGGTTTCTCTATTGCTAATAAAATATGATGTTAAACGATGAAATCCATCATGAATAATGAAATCACCATTACTGTAGAAGGGGTGATTAAATATCTGAATCAATTGAATAGGTTCTATTTCTTTCTGTAGAATAAAGTAAGCAATTCGACTTGCATGTTCTTCAACCGACCAATTTTTTATATTAATGTTATAGTTTTCACTTTTAATTTTTCTGATTTCTACCATTTTATTGATTAAAGAAATTGGAACAATACCCTCATTCCAAATACTAATATCACCATTTTCATTAAGAATCGAAGAATTTTCTATGAGTCTTGAGACGCTTTTCTCTAAAATCATTTACTTAACCTCCTTTTTAAGATTAAACACTTTTCATTGCGTTCAATCGTTTAGTCTTCAACGGAATGGTTAAACCTACAGGAATAGCACACAATATACTAAATAACACAATATAAAATTCGTCTGTTTTAAATAAGATTAGAATTAAAATGATAAGTATGGTAAAATTACAGACAATTTCGAGTTTCAATTGATTTAATGGATTCTTTCGAAGTAGCAAAGACCCAATAGACAAACACAGTAATGATGTTAATAGTAAAATCATTAGTATCTCCAAATTTTTCACCTCTATATCAATTTTACCATACTAGCTTTTTCATCGCTACAGATATTCGTAAAATTTCTATTATGCGAATATCTGAAAAATCATCCTATGCCCCCCTCCTACAAACATTTGTCCACGTACTGTACATGGACATGTATATGGACAAGAACTTGCAGACACTTCGGACATGAACTTCCGGACAGTTTATTTTTTGGACAGTGATGTCTGGACATTCTTGTCCTTTTAACATCAAATCCGGACATTCTTGTTTTTAATTTTGGACATGAATGTCCAGACAAAAATAAAAATGTCTAAAAGTTCTTGTCCTTTTTATACAAAGTCTAAAAGTTCTTGTCTTTATTTTTGGACAAGAACCTTTAGACAAATTATTAAAGATTGCTTATCTAATAGCATATTGAGTGTCCGGAAGTTCTTGTCCACGTACAGTTGTAATGTTGCTGTTGAATATGGACATGAATCTACAGACGCATATACTAAGGCTTCAAGGTTTTACAAAGCAAATATAATCACGTATGTCTAGAAGTTCTTGTCCTTTTGTACATATCATCTAATTCTAAATTAAAGGACTTTAAATATTCAGCAGCATTAGTTTGCATTATTTCCCTCCTTTTCTTTCTTAATGCTTTCCCACTTAAAATGGAAAAAAATCATTGTTTTCTAGCTATTCAACTATCTTCCCATTAGCAAATACATTTTTTCTAATGTTGAATGTTACAATCGCAAGTATAGAAACAATTATATAATTAGTGAATCCACTGAAAAAATCATTGTTTAACAATTTCGGGAAACTATCTCCTATGAAAATGGAGCAGAGTATTGTGTATACTAAAAGTGTTCCAATCCAAGAGATAATGAAATTAAAAATTCTAGATACTCTAGGAAAGTAAATAACTAGATATTTTAAAGCAATATAGTATAGTACGCAAGGAACAATAAAAAATAAAGCATCCCAAAAGTAAACTGCTTTCCCACTTGCTATTTTTACCGTAATAATTTCATGTAATGAATAGGAAGTGAATACTCCTAAAAGAATAAAATCTATTAAAACAGCTACAGTTTTACTAACCATTTTAGAAATTTTAACAAAGATAAAAAATGATATTAGTAAAACTATAATCAATGGCAACATTTTTTCACCTCTAATAATTTGGTATTAATTACATAACACAATTATATCAAATATAGAATGATTAACCATGGTGAATTTGGTTCCAACGCTTTATTATTACACCAAATATTTGTTTCCTTTTTATAAAACTACACCGGACATTCTCGTAGTTTAAAGCGACTTCAAATGTCAAATAAAAAATCACCTCAATGAATAACTACAGAGGTGATTTGTATCAAACTTCTTAATAAACGTACTAACTTTTTTACAAAGCTGCATCTAGGGGCTTTTCAAAACTAAATCCTTTAAACGATACTGTTCTTAAAGATCCCGTGTTAGTTTTTTCTAGATACTGAACTTTGCAATATAAACTCGGCTCTAGCCACACCATATTGTGGTCTACCTTCGTTGTAATCTGTTTAGCGATTTGTCTAAAGGCAACCTTTTCTTCAGGTTTAAATCCAAACTCGACATTAGCAAGGGGCTTATATTTACCATTACTTAATCGTGTACCTACTAGCATTGTAAATGGATTTTCTTTATAACCTAAAATAACAACATCAGTTATTTTAAAATGCTTATATTTTAACCAATCATGTGATCGTTGATTAATTCGATAAATTGAATCGCTTCGTTTACCTACGATTCCTTCCATACCCTTTTCTTTAGTTAGTTGAAAAATTTCTCTACCATTACCAACTATTGAAGGGGTAACAAGTATGTTATTTGAAGGTTCGATAATTGATGTTAATTTTTCCTTACGTTCAATTAAAGGTTGATGTGTATAAGGCTTTTCAGTCGCTAATATATCAAATGCAATGAATGTAGCTGGATGTGTTATAGTAGCTTGCTCAATCTTATCTCTATTTGAAAGTCTACCTCTGAATGCGAAGTCTTCAAATACAGATACACCATTTCGTAAAACTACACCTTCGCAATCAATGATAGCTGTATGATTCTTAATTGACTTTCCTACAGATTGTAACTCAGGAAATTTAGCGGTTACATTATTTCCATGACGTGTAAATGCTTCGACTCTATCCCCATTTTTGTGTAAAAGGATGCGCCAACCATCCCATTTTATATCATAAATCCAACTCGGATCATCCACTATTTCATCATTGTTACCCATTTGTAGTAAAATTGGACTTATTGGAGTAAATAACATTGTATATCCCCCCCTTATCTAGCATTATCTCATGATTAATAAGACAATAATACTAGAAAAACAAGGAAGGAGTGTTAATTACCAAGACAAAAGTACTCATGTAATAACAAGCATTTTAATACTAAATATGGACTTACTTAGCTATCTTTTTATTTAAAGATAATTTTCACATTTTATGATACCTTATCCTCTTAATTCGGTTATATTTCTTTCTCACTTGTTTTTAAATTTCGCCATTTTTTTATAATAACCGGGATCATAATAAGTGATGCACTAATGAATAATGATGCCCATACGTTTGATGATTTATCGTTTATTAATACAAAACTATATAAAAAAGAGTTACTTATAAATAGTAGTAACAGTAATAGTGTCCTTATAAAATCCAATTTTTTCGAATTATTTCGAACATAGAAAGTTCCAATAATAATAATCCCCAGTGTGAAAGATACAACTGGTATTAGTATATTTAATATCATTAATATATCCCCCTATTAGATAAAAATAATACCGCTTCCTCAAAACTACATTCATTTTTTCTCACTTAGCAGCTTCTTTATTTATAATTGTTCCTTATCCATTTCCTAAACGGTAATAAATAATTTTAATATTTCATATGTATATTCTATCGTACCTTTGCAATTTTAAAACTATAAAATTCAAAATCTATTCAAATGAAAAACAGTAAACCTACTTTTAAATTCTGGGTACGAAATAGTTTGGTTTTTCATTCTGAGTAGACTTCCCAATGCCCTTCCTATCCTCTTTTAGACAACCCTATATATGATTGCTATAATAAGCCAATATCACCCTTAATTTAAGCAGCCAAGGAGATTCTAATATGAACGACTTTCAATCTATAGATATTGATATAATCTTAGCAAATAGATTAAAATATTTAAGAAAATCTAGAGATAAAACACAACAAGATATTGCAAATATGCTTAATATTACGCGTCCAGCATATTCAGCTTATGAACGTGCAAAAAGAAGTCCTGATTTTAAGCATTTAGAGAAACTAATAAACTATTATAATGTATCGTTTGATTTCATTTTTGGACGTGATAGTTTGCCTAACATTGATGATATTGATATTGCAATAATATTAGATTCTATACTTGAAGAAGTTAAGCATAAAAATGAATTAGTTTTCTTTGGTGATGCACTTTCCAATATAGCTAAAGAGAACCTTTTTGAAACTATAGAGTTACTTATTAAACAAATCGATCGAATAAATAAAAAAGAGACCTTGAATATTTAATTCAAGATCTCTTTTGTTTATTCTTCTTGCTTTTCTTTCTCTTTCTCTATTACTTCAACCCATGAATCAAACATCTCCTGGGTGCTTTTATATTTAGTAGATACTTCTTTTTTCATATAATCTAAATCGACCATATGAAAATAGCGACTTAACATATTGAATCCCCAATATCTGTTGGTTTCATGTTCACTACCATCTAGCCTATCTAAAATGATATCTTCAATAGAGATTACATAAACGTATGCTTCTTCTCCATTTTCATCAATAAACTGAAACTTCGTTACTTTGTCATAATCCCCATATAATTCACTATCAACCACATCAATAACTAACTCCAACTCTTCTAGTACAAAAACACGTGATGATTTGTCAAACCCCATATCTTTTAAATCTTCACGAAGTCGTATGCTGGAAGAAGATACAATGTCTATATCACGTGTTGTATAGTTATTTTGTGTATAAATCTCTACTGATAAGCCTCCAACTATTATAGGTTGCGCATGAATACGATTATATGGATTGTGATGTTCCATATGTTCTGTTAGTATTTTTGCCGCTTCCATCATAACTTTAAATTTCTGTTCTTTAATTGAAGCTAAAGCAAGTAATTTTTGCTTAGTATTTTTAATTAATTCTTCTCTACTAACCGTCATTTCAAGTAGAACCCATCTAAAGCTTCTTGTTCTTCTTTAATACGCGGTCTTCGAGTACCATTTTTATTTAAACGTTTACTTGGATCATTAAATTTATCGTTATATGCTCTAACTGCAATATCAGCAAATGTTTGAGTTTCTTGTGCCAATTTCATTACACCTTGAATTGTCATAGTT
This sequence comes from Lysinibacillus sp. UGB7, assembly GCF_049058285.1. Taxonomy (NCBI): domain Bacteria; kingdom Bacillati; phylum Bacillota; class Bacilli; order Caryophanales; family Bacillaceae; genus Lysinibacillus; species Lysinibacillus sp. UGB7. Next base: position 7,761 of record NZ_JBMGUV010000044.1, on the reverse strand, counting down.
CTCATGATTTTCTCATCTCCTATTTGCAGGATTATTAATTACATACTAACACATACTAATTAATAAATCATGCTTAGTACTTTGAATTGTTTATTAAAAATTTGTTTTTAATTAGTCTTATTATGATATTGTATGCTTGTATTAATACATACGAAGCAGACATATCTAATGCCTGTTTTAATTATTACTTACATCACATACAGATGATTCAATATCGCTAAAATCAACAAAACAACCGCACCCACCAAATTCAAATAAGTCGAACTGTTTACTTTTTTGTTTATGAACCATAGTTGGTCTATTTTGTAATCCTTCAGATAATACATCCCAATAGAAATTTCTTAATGGATAAGCACTAGAAATACCTTTGCTTCTCTTTTTCATGAATGAATAGTTAGTCGGTTTAAGATGTCTTGTTTCAAACAGCTTAAGCTTTTTATTTGATTCATTCAATTTCATGAAATGTTTACTTTTTCGCATTTCCTGAAATTTAACTCTCTTCCATTTCCCTTTTCTATTCTTTTTAAATCCATACTCAATTAGCAATAATTCTGTTTCAAATTTTGTCGCTGTAATACAAGGATGCACATATACATTAGGTTTAGTGGTAATACCATTAAAATAATCAGCATAAGCATCATTTAATTCTTTCAAAAGGATTTCTTGGGTATCGAAGGGAATAACCTCGCTCTCTGGAAGGTACTTCGTAGCCCTTATATAGTGGCTTGCTGCAACGTATCGACTCATATGAAATTCCTGCGTCATGGTTTCCTTAAATAGCTCCGGTAATTGTTGTAACAGGTTTATATAGTGAGCCTGACCAGCTTTTACACAGCGTCCCTTACAATTATTATGGGCAAAGCCGTAATCATACAATCTAGGTTTTTTGATGTTGTAAATTTCTAATGCTGCACCTTTATCAATCAGTTCATCTATTAAAGGCATTTTCACCTCGTATGGTTGCCAATTTAAAGCGATTTTTCTTTTTCGATGTTCTTCTTCCCATCCTATACCGAAATATAAAATAGTTTTTGAAATGAATGAGTCATGTAATGGATCGATTTCTTGTTTTAAATAGTTTTTATTTCTATACTTAAAAATCTTCGGCTTCAAACCACGCTTAAAGTAATTTAGAGCGACTTCCATTTTTAATACAGTCGAACAGCGTCCAATTCTGCTATTAAAAACTGTTGCTTCTTTAAACATTAATTGAATGGGGTTTATTCCTCTTGAATGATACAGTAGTGGCAATTCAAGCTTATCGCTAACCTCATAAATAAATCTATAAAGATCCTCATCTTCCCAAAGTGTATCCGTAAAATAAAGTAAAATATTGTCCTTTGGATAGTTAGTTTTAACATAATGAGCAACTTCAAAACTTGCTATACCACCGCTAAAAAATATAACGTGATTATTCATTTATTTAATCCTCCTTGAATTAAGTGAAAGCTTTATAAAAAAGAAAGGCACTTTCTAAAAAATAGAACTGAGAATTGCTATTACAGCAATATCATTGTTCACTTCTGAAGAAAGTGCTTATATATTGTTAGATAATCTCTAAAATTGCATCTTTTTGAGCTTCTGTTAAATACAAATAATTACCGCCAGTTTTTAAGGATAAAGGTTTTTTAACAGCAATCGTTCCAAGATGATTTATTGTTAAAAGTTTAGCTACCATAACTGGTCTAAAACTGCCATCTTCATGGCTGACATCATAATAATGTAAATTTGGTTCTCTTTTTTCTTTTGGAACACGTAAGCCAGAGGCAAATACTATTTTTTGATATTGTAATTGGGGCATATTTATTCTCCTTTTCTAGAAATGGCATTAAGACGCACGCAATCACTCATTTTCCCAAGTAATAAAATGGCCAAATGCGCTATTACCATCTTGACTGACTAACGTCATTTCAGTGAAAAATACATCCTTATTAAAATAGGCCATTAAGTCGAACAAATCGCCCCACGTATTAACAACAAAGTCATGGTCACCACCATAGTGAAGCACTAACTCCTCTTTAAGTTCTCCTTTAAAATCTTCACTAGTTGTAAGTTCAAAGAAAACCTTATACTCTCCGATTGAAGTATTTCTAATTGCTTCTAAATCAGAAGTTGGTACATATTCAATAACTGAAGAATATGTAAGACGCTTGTTGAAAGGATAAAACTGCGTGAAATTCTGTAGTTCCGCTTCTGTTGATATAGTTATAAAAAGCCCTCCAACACGGTCAATTCCATAAATGTACGATGCATTCTTATTCTCACTAACATGATTAAATTGCATAATAATTTCCCTCTTTCAGTTTATAATTTGATTTTCAAAGATTTAATTACTGTTCATAACAAAACACATAATTTCCTCCTCTACATTATTTTTTGAATAAAACCAATAACAATTAGCCTGGGCCTCTCAGAGAAGACTAATAAAATATTTAAGTGATTATCAGTTCATTCAATAAATGGAATTACAATTGCAGTCCCTAGAATTAATTATTCAAACTCGTTATACAGCAAATAATGTACACCTTTGGAATAACTTTGATCAAACCAATGCCAAATAGCCTCTCGACTAGTACCTACATTGAAATGCAACCATTTTTCTGAAATAACCATTTCTCCGCCTTCATTTTCGTCAAACGGTATGTTTTCTAGATCCATCCATAGCCCTTCTAATTGTTTATCATTTGAGCTAATATAAATCCCTCCTTTTTATTTGAGAACAACAAAAAGCACTTTCTCAAATAGTTCAGACGAATCCCTGTAAATGAATTCGTTTTGAACACTCTTTAAGAAAGTGCTGAGTAATCGCTCTACCGTCTGGTTAAGCGTGAAAGTTGAATCTACAAATATGGATTTAATGTATCACATTCTTTTATTCGGGTCAAACCCAAATAGAAGCAATGCTTGGTTGAAATTAAGTATTTTTTTAATGTAACTCTGGTAAACATTCATTTATAATTGATATTAGAAAGTTCTTCCTTGTTAAATCCGCTGACTGTTAGAACAATCTCTCCTGCATCTTTTATAATTGTAAATGGTGTGCCTGTTGCGCCTAGTGCTTTAAATTCTTGAAAATATATAGCATTACTATTAATGTCTCTTTCCTCAAAAGCAATCCCTTTCTCTGTTAAGAATTTCTTTAGTTGAATGCAAAATCCACAACTGTTATTTGAGTATACAATGATTTCCGCCATAATCTTCCTCCTAAACTTTGTTTTATAAAATAAATTAATGTGGGTGGAGTCACTCTCCTTTTTGTATTAATGTTATAAAAGGTGACACTCGGATTCGAACCGAAGATAAAGGTTTTGCAGACCTTGGCCTTACCACTTGGCTATGCCACCAGGAAAATCATATATAATAAAGAAATAAAAGCTATTAAAATAACAACCTTTTTAAAACTAAAACGGCCCAACGTTGATCATTTGACCGTTTTAGAAAAGAAATAATTGTATATATTTTAATTTTGTTGGTCACTATATTTTTTTTTCAATTCCCAGAATCCTGGAACAGAATTTACATCATATTTTTTTATAGTATTAACTAGTTTAATAAGTAAATCTTGTCGTAAATCTTCTCTATAATGTGGATGAGTTTGATAGAGACAATGTTTCAATTTAGGTTCAAAATAACTTAAAACTGTTAATAAAGCCTTATCATCATATTTCGATTTTTCTACAAGAGCAATCAATTCTTGCGGCATTTATTTTCAATCCTTTCTTAAGCTTTTAATAACTTCTGATAAGTGATTAATACTTATTTCAAGGTTTTCTATTTTCTTTTCGAATCTAATAAATAGATATACCGTTATTGCAATAGGGAATCCAAAATTTCCAATTAACATAATCCATTCTGGTGGTTCTGTTAACATCATTAATCCACCCCCTTTTTATTTCCTTTCCCCCCTTTATTCTTATGGATCTCGATATAAGTTAGCATATTTTCCAAAGCTTTCTTATGAGTTTTAGAGACTGCTTGCTGAGTTTTGTATAATTTCTGGCCAATCTCTGTATCGCTTAATCCTTCTACATATGCTAAATTTATAATTTCCTTTTGCTTTTTGGTTAATGAATTCAAAGCGCCATACAATATTGGACAGGTTATATGTTCATCTAAGTTATCATTTATAACTATCTCATCAAGCGGGTTATAAGATTGTTCGTCAACTATTAAATCGAGAAATGTCTCATCACCTTCATTAGAATTAATTGAAGCATCTAAGGTAGGAGAAAACCTTGAATTTATAAGCCTTACTCGTTTGTCATAATTAATAGAATTAAATTTAAGAGTTGTAGAAATATGAGAAATAAAGCGAATTTTAGAATAAAATTGTTTAAATAAAATATCTAAATTCTTCATATTTTCAGGTGTAGGATTTGATATCGTTTCTGTATAAATATTCTTGTAAGTTGGTATTTTCAGAAAGGAAATCACCAAGTCGTTATTTAACAACTCCGGATTTTCCACTTCAAATCTCCTGATTTTTTCTTCAGCACATGCATTTTCAAACATAAAAAGCACCCCTTCAATAAAACAAACGTTCTTATTTATTAATAAATTAGAGCGTATGTTCCTATTTTCGGTTAAAAAAAAAGAGCATATGTTCTTTTTATCTTAAAAAAAGAACGCTTAACCACATTAACCCATAACTTACATCTAAGATTATTTTAACATTATATAGATCGTATTCAAATGTTTTACATAAGATTTTTAATCTGTCTTACTGTAGAAGCAGATTCTTGAATCAATGATACTAGAAATTCCCTTTCATATTCTGATGAATTCTCTTTCAGGCATTGAGTAAAAAAGGCTTGAGATTTTCGAGCTTCACAAAAGCATTTAAAAAGTAATGATTTATCTAGTAAATCTTCGGGTTTTTTAATATAATCACCCTCTATATTAACGTCTTTTGATAGATTAAGAATAGAAATCGTTTCTTCGGAATCCCCAATTTGTACATTGTCTGTGTACTGCATTAAATACTTAAATAGTTGCGATTCTGTAGGTTTTGATTTTATTAAGTTTTCATATTTATTTATTAATAATGCTAATGCCCCTGTTACATGTGGAGCAGCCATAGAAGTCCCGGATAAATCGGCGTAATCAGTGTTTAAATATGTTGATTTAATATCAACTCCTGGAGCATAAATATCTACTTCTTTATTAGTACTCGTGAAATTGGCAACTTTATTATTATTATCAATAGCACCGACAGCTATCACTTCCTCGTATCCCGCTGGATAAGTATATTCGTCAGTTGATAAATCTCCATCACCTTCATTACCAGATGCTACAACAACGGCAATATTATTAGAAATGGCTTGTTTTATTGCATTATGAAGACTTTCTTTAGATATCGATAGACCTAATGATAAGGATAGAATGTTAACTCTTTCTTTGTTTGGACCAGTCCAATTTATAGAATATTCAATGGCTTTAACCAATGAATCAACTGTCCCACTACCTCTATAATCTAAGACTTTTAAAATTAGTAAACTTACTTCAGGGGCTACCCCGACTATCCCTAAATTATTATAAGAAGCTGCTATTGTTCCAGCTACATGTGTACCATGTCCGTTTAAATCTTCAAATATAGTAACTTCTCCATCTGACTCATTTGTAAAATTATACCCACCAATAATGCGATCCTTTAAGTCTAAATGATTATAGTTGCAACCCGTATCTAATATTGCTACAACAACCCCCTTACCTGTATATCCTTGTTCCCAAAAGTACTTAGCACCAATACTAGTAATATTATTAGTTACTTCATCTTTTAATATCTCTTCATTATAAGAATTAGATTTTACTAATAATTTAACTTGTTGAGTATAGTTCACTCTCCAACACCCCCAATAAAATTTGTATAGTATATATAGAAGAAGCAATCCTAAATATCACAACCTTTTTTAAATATTTCCTTTAAAAAAGTTAGCTATTAGATTTGGCCCTGAAAAAGTAAAATTGAGGAACCCTTTTCTGACAGAGTTTAACCTCTATATATGGTATAACTAGCTGGATTGATTTATTTTTTACAATCAAAAAAAGAACGCAACTAAATATCGTTGCGTTCTAAATTTTTATTACTTCGTCGGACATTCATTCGGTCGTGATGCGTTAGAAACGCACATGCGACAAGTCCATGCAGCACTAGCTATCTTCACTCCACATGAAACACATCCAATACAAATCAACGGGTTAAGACATCCACAGCACATGCCAATACAAGAACTTGCCCAAATAAGACAGTCAATAATGCCAGAGCATAATTCTTGATCCATACATTCAGCCCATGTTAGAGAGCACGTATTTGCCTGAACTGTTACAATTTCATTGTCTTCATTGATAAAGGTTCTTTCCACACCTAAAAATGCAACAGGAATATTACTGCTTTCATCGACAGCAAGTAAACCAATCTCAATTTCATTTTTGTAAATAGGCCAAATAAATAATGATGTTGATTCACTATAAGTTTCAATTTCTTTCTCAAAAGCAGTTTTCTGATTTTGAATAACATACTCTTCATCTTTTTTAATTGTATAGCCTTCAGCTGTTAGATGATTGGCAATTCTTCCTAGTTTTTCATTATCGGTAGTAGTACTCTGTTGTAGTGATTTTAATAGATTAGTACTTTTGGTTTTCGTTGCAACATTATAAAAATAAGTCTCATTTAATTCTACATATTGAACTTCTCCATCTAATCCTTCGAATGTCTTGATTGGAACACTATATAGACTTCCAATCATTTTTTCCTTTGCCTTTGTTTGAACCTTTCCTGGAGCGAAATCAACCTTACTTGCTTTTAATTTAGAAAAATCTGCTGCAAGGTTAAACTTCGATGTAACTCGACCTTTAATTTTCTCCACTACTGTTTGTTGTTCCAGTGCGTTTAAAGATAATGCATTCATTACTGTCATAAAAAAATTCCTCCTATATGGTGTCTTGTTGTACGTACACCATATATAGAAGAATTAAAATGAAATTAAACAACCTTTAATTGTTATTTAATAAATTGTTGTACTATTTGAGAAATCATAAATACCAAAAAACTAAAAATAATGGCAGCAATTATCGTATCAAATGGTTCAAATATAAAGAACCCTTGATGTAATCCATAAGCTCCGATTAACAAAAATAACATAATAAATACATAAGATATCGCCAATGACAATTTAATTTTCCCTAAAATTCGACGATCCGCCACTACATAGCTACTATTCCAACCATCCTTCTTTTTATCAATTAAGAATCGGATGGCCTGATAACCTAAAATTAGAGATACTACTCCCCAAACAATCCAAAAATTATCCCCTCTACCATATGCAGTGTAGCTTAAATATACAAGTGATAAGAATAAGTATGTGTAAAAAATTAAAACCATCCATTTTTTTGAACGCATATTAATTTCCTCCTTAATTCTTTATTCTTCATGAAAAAAAAACAGTTTTTCAATTGGTTCATTTAATACCAAAGAAATCATTAGTACTACACCAATTGATGGCTCATATTTCTGTTTCTCAATGGCAATAACTGTTTGTCTGTGTACACCAATTTTCTCAGCAAATTCTACTTGTGTTAGGTCGATTAATCGCCGGTAATAGCGAACATTGTTATTTACTTTGCGGTTTTTCAATATATCCACCCCTATAATGTATTCTAACATATACAAAATGTATTGTAAACTATACATTATTAAATTGTCAGAAATATAATAAAGTGAAGTATTTATCAACTGAACTAAAAAAGCTTTGCGATGGTTTT